>JAEWMK010000344.1 GCA_023457235.1 Bacillota bacterium | reverse complement strand
CCCCTGTACCTTTCTATTCTCCTGCGCTGCCCGAGTTTTCCCTTGCACAACCGGGTTCACAAACTCCAAATGACTTGGATTGTTAGCCAGATTAATATGAATAGTATGGTTAGGCGCATCCTTGACATCCCTGTCAGCACCAAGATGATATTTTACATCACCTGTCCAGCCGTAATTAATTCCCCTCGATCCTTCTGATGGTATAAGATCTTTATTTGGTGAATGATGAAATTCAGAAAAAATTAATTCATAAGGCTTGCCAAGGACGTGGGCCAACACATTTAATCGACCGCGATGGGCCATTCCAATCATTATATTGTCTATTTGATCCTTGCTGCTTTCCTCGACTAATTTATCAAGCATCGGTACCAATACATCCAATCCTTCGATGGAGAATCTTTTTTGACCGACAAACGTTTTATGCAAAAATTTCTCAAAGCTATCGACTTGAATTAATCGTTCCAACAATTTAATTCGTTGATCCGTTGTTTGCTTGGAATCGATTTGCTTATGTTCAATATATTGTTCGAGCCATTTCCGCTCCTCTCGATCATGAATATGTTCGAATTCATAGGCCACTGTTTGAGTATAAACACCCTTTAAATATTGGTAGGCTCCCCAGCCGTTTTGTATATGGGATGGTGCATCCTCCCAAAGCCATGTAATTGGCATTTCCATTAAATTTTCTTTTGTTAGATTATATGTTTCTATATTTAAGAAGCTTAAATCCTCCAGGGATCCGGGGTTAGCCTTTTGTTTCAGTTTTATCGGCTTAATTTCTGCCGCTAAATGTCCAAAAGTGCGGATATCTTTTAACAACTTCCACCCTGCGGCAACTTTGCTAATATCAGGTTGGTTTTTGGTTTGCGCCGAAGGGCTGGATTCTGATTTTATTTTTGTGGTTGGGTTTAGTTTTGGTGTGTCATCCGGTGGTGCTCCTAAATCGTCAAACAAAGCTTTAATTGTTGGGTCAACCCCGTCCGGATTTTCAATATACTTTTCATACTGGTCATAAACATAGCCAATATTCGGACCATAAAACTGTTCCCATACAATCTTTTGACTATTATTTTTCATGACTGACATCTCCTAAGTAAGCAATTTTTGTTGCTTGTGGATTTGATTTTTTAAAGTTTTCTTTATCTAAAGTATAGTAAACTTCAAGGAAGACATCTTTGACACAAATCAATTTTTGAGGAATTGTATTTTTTTCGGGCATAGGGAAGTAGGCACCATTTATCTGATCTGCCCACACCTCCTACCCTCTACTATGACTATGATGAAACTTATATCCTTGTAACGGGATATTAATGGGGTTTTTGGGAGGGAGTGTTTTTCCTAATGAAAGCGCTTTTATTTTTTGTTGTAAGGAGAATGAATATTTTGTAAAATTATATAAAATAATAAAGGAGGCTATTGCCTGTGATCATGAAGCACCGCTATGAATCTAAGGAATTATTACTATTTAGATCTTTACATTCTCGTATGAAACTATTGGAAAAGGATTTGACTTACTACCTGAATCTTGAAAAAGGTTTTGAAGGAGAGCGTTATTTTGATGAACGTTGGTCAAAGCATCTGTCAGATGATTGGATAGTACTCAATGATTTAATATTTGAAGTGAATAATACAATATTCCAAATCGATACTATTTTAATATGCAATATAACCATCTACCTTTTTGAGATTAAGAATCTCGACGGTGACTATTATATCGAAAATAATAAATGGTATTCAAAAATAACCGGTAAAGAAATAAAAAACCCGCTACAACAAATCGCCCGTAGTGGCTCACTGTTCCGTCGTATCCTCCAAGATCTTGGGTATGATGTAAGTAAAATCTCCCTTGAATACTATATAATCTTTGTGCACCCCGAATTTCACCTATATCAAGCACCAATCAATCACCAATTAATTTTCCCTGCACAAATGAACCGTTTTATGGACAAGCTTTATTCAAAACCACTCCCACAGCTAAGTAATACAAACTTTAAGTTAGCAGAACAATTATTAACTATTCAATTAAAAGAATCCCCCTACAGTCGGGTACCTGAATATAGTTATGATAAATTGAAAAAAGGGATAATTTGCAGCAACTGCCGTTCATTTATTATTAGAGGGGTAAATAAGAGCTTATTGTGCAAAAAATGTGGACATCATAAGGATATCGAAGCAGCAATTTTAAGAAGCACTAATGAATATAAACTACTTTTTCCTAAGAGAAAGGTAACTACAAACAGCATTCATGAATGGTGTAAAATAATTAACTCGAAAAAGCTTATTCGCAGGATTCTTACTACAAACTTTAGGGCACAAGGGATTGGTCGATCAACCTTTTATATTTAATAAAGGGCTGCTTACATAAAGCGGATGATATCAGCATGTATCTGGACTTGGTCTGAAATGGCTTTTTGATTAGTATTTAGGTTTATGACACCTTTAGTGACCGGGAGACGGTTTCAGGCAGACGTTCGGGCTCTAAATATTCCTTTAGTGACCAGGAACAGATTTCAGGCCAACGTTCAGGCTCTAAATATTCCTTTAGTGACCTAGAACAGCCTCCAGGCAGACGTTCGAGCTCTAAAAGAGGCTTTAGTGACCAGGAACAGATTCCAGGCCAACGTTTGGGCTCTAAATATTCCTTTAGTAACCGGGAACAGCCTCTAGGTCAATGTTCGGGCTCTATATATTCTTTAAGTAACCGAGGACAGCTTCTAGACTGAGGTACGGGCTCCATAGACTCTTTTTTGCAAACGGTTCTTCTACTTAAGGCAAATGTTTTGGCACGGGTGTCCAACACGTCGTTATCCGGACACCCACCCGCTCCCAACCACTACTCAATCCACTTTACTACATCCTCAAGCGGTCGGCGCGTTTTCGGGCTTGGTTCATTAATGCGGTATCCGAAAGCTGCCATTACTGATAAACCAAAGTGGCCGTTTTCAGTCAAACCTTCTTCATCCAATAATTGATTCATCTTCTCGATGTCGAAACCTTCAATTGGGCATGAATCGATTCCAACTAAGGCCGCGGCTGTCATCATATTTCCAAGAGCGATGTATGTTTGCTTACATGCCCAATCAAATAATGGGCGGTCTCCATCAAGCAACTTAAAGTCTGATTTTTGGAATTCTTCGATTCTTCCTAGGTATCTGCTCATATGTTCTTCCGGCATTTGTTTTACATTAATAAAATGATTTCTTAAGTAGTCTGAATCATATGTAAGATCCACCCTTGTTCTTACCATAAACAAAACAAAATGGCTGGCTTCAGGAAGCTTTCCAAACGCACCCCATGATGCATTTTTAATTTTTCCCCGAAGTTCTGGGTTTTGTACTACAACAAAGCGCCAAGGTTCTGTTCCGAAAGAGCTTGGAGATAAACGACCTGTTTCTAAAATAAATCTAAAATCATCTTCTGGAATTTTTTTGTTTGGATCAAATTGTTTTGTTGCATGTCTAAAATTAAAAGCTTTTATAATTTGTTCTTTCAATGATTTTTTTTCACTCATTTTTTCCACCCACTTATTTAAATTTCATTCATTCAATACCTCAGCCAACCTTATTATACCTGCTATTCCATTTTTAATTAAATATTTGATTAAATCATGCAACTCAATAGAACCCTCTTTCTATGAGTTCATATTCACCAAAAATAGGGGGATTTTAAGTATAATAAAGTCGACTTGTCATTGGAGGTAGCACGAGTGGAAAATAAAATGAACATTCCTTTAACTTCTGCGGAGCTGTCCGCTCTATGGACACAATATATGAATGATACATTAGCGACATGTGTAAATCGTTATTTTTTAGAGAAGGTTGAAGACGAGGAAGTTCGGCCGATTATAGAATGGACATTAGATACTGCAAAAGAAAATGTTTCGATTATGCAGGATATTTTTAGAAAGGAAAACTTCCCAATACCTATAGGATTTACTGACCAAGATGTTAATATAACCGCCTCAAAACTTTTTTCAGATACATATAAGTTAATGTATTTACGGCATATGTCAATTATTGCATTAGGGGCGGGTGGTTCCGCCTTAGGACTTGCAACACGTGAGGATACTGTCACATTTTTTAAAAGGATCTTAGAAAAGGCAGTCCATTTACAGGATTTAACGAGAGATTTAATGTTAAAGCAAGGTACATACGTAAAGCCTCCCGTCCTATCACTTCCGGATAAAGTGGAATTTGTAGAAACAAAACAATATCTTGCAGGATTTTTCAGTAAAAAGAGGGCTCTAACATCGGTTGAGGTTACTCATTTGTTTTATAATATTCAAACGAATGCAATTGGAAAAGCACTAATTATCGGCTTTGCTCAAACAGCTGAAAGTAAAGAAACAAAGGACTTTTTCAAAAGAGGAAAGGAAATTGCTCAAAAACACATTGATATCTTCAGTACTTTTTTACACGATGAAGATTTACCTATACCAATGTCTTGGGATGCTACAGTTTCTGATTCAACAGAGAACATTTTTTCGGATAAGTTATTAATGTTCCACGTGATGGCAATGATTGCTTCGGGCGTTGGATTTTATGGGGCAGCCATGGCGGCAAGCCCTAGAAGGGATTTAGGTTTAAAATACGCAACGTTAATACCTGAGATTTCATTATATTTAGAGGATGGGGCAAACCTAATGATCAAGAATGGGTGGATGGAGGAGCCGCCTCAAGCTATTAATCGGGATGGTCTTATAAAATAATAGCAAAATGCAAAAACGACTGAATTAACAGTCGTTTTATTTATGAAAATCAACGGCATTTCACTTTGCGTCCTTCAATATTGATTGGCCTTCAATATACCATCTACCAGGTATACTATCCCTTCTGACAACAAACTTTATGACTTTTTTGGTTTTGCCTTTGTTTTTATCAAGAAATTCAACCTTGACAGGGACTTCCACTACAAATTGGTAGTTCAAGTCCTCCATCGGCAATAATGACATCCCAATTATACTAAAGTAGGAGATATCTTTTATCATCTTAGTTGTCAACTTTTGTTTGTATTTATTGTTAGCAATCGTCTCTCCTAGAATATTTTTATCATGATTATTTACAGCTAATGCAAAAATTTCAATCATCTTGTAGGGATCAATTTGATTTAAATAATCATCCAGCTTGCCGGCAGCTTTTAAAATCATGAGCTGATGGGAAGGATCCATATTATCTTTTTTGTGGGTAGTACTTTCCCAAAAGTGAACACAAAAATGCCCTGGAAAACCATTTTTCAGAACTCCTGCTCCATGCGGCATTCCGTGCATGGAGGCAGCAAGCAGTTGATCTTCAACAAGAACAAGGATGGCTCTGCGGTTCCAGCTCCATTTTCCGTTGTAAATTTTTTTCATGATTTTTGTATCCTTATGGGTTAACGGCTGTACATCGGCATGCTGGCTTCCAGCCCGCCTTTGGACTTTAAAAGAAAGGCCTGTCTCGACATCAATAATTGTGAAGATTGTATATTTGGGCATGATATTGTTTACTTGATCCCAAGGTAATACTTCAACCATAAAGCTAAGTGGATCATCTTGATC
>JAEWMK010000343.1 GCA_023457235.1 Bacillota bacterium | reverse complement strand
TTAGGAATTCATGTTGGACTTAATTTGGACAACATCTTAAACAAGTTTCTTTGAATTAGCTAAAAACTGCATGAAAAAAGGGACTTACATTTAAAAAAAGACAAAATGCAGGTCCCATCATTATTATTTGTCATTTTTTGAAAAAGTCTCAAGTACAGCTCGTGTGATAATTTCTATACCTACAAAAAGCGCATTATGATTAAATGACATATTAGGATGATGCAGACCAGGAGCTAAATCACAGCCGAGCCCGAGCATTGTTGCCTTGATTGTTGGTTTTTCTTTCGTATAAAAATGAAAATCCTCTCCACCCGGTGTCATGATAGGATCAACAAGTCCTTCTAATCCAAGGGTATCTTCAATGGCTTTTGCCAAAAGTCGTTTCGCTTGTGGATTAACGACTGCGGCATACACTCTACCTTTCTGTTCAATGGTTAGTTCACACTGGTATAAAGTAGCCAAACCCTTTATTATTTGATTAACCTTTTCAATCAATTGCTCCATTGCTTCATTCGTTTGAGCGCGTAAATCAAGACTGAACTTAGCTGACCCAGGAATAATATTCGCATTTGTACTATTACCTGCAGAAACATGTGTCATTTTAACGGAATATGGTACAAGCGGGTCCAGGTGAATTCCTTTTATTTGTTCAACAATGGCTGCAATAACTTCAATAGCATTGACTGTTAAATGCGGTTTGGCAGCGTGCCCGTCAAAACCATGGATCTTACCGAAAAAAGTAGTTGTTGCACCATGGATGATACCTGATGAAGCTTGACCGTACTTTAGTTCCTGTATAGGACGGAGATGAACCCCATATAAGAAATCAACATCTCGAAGCACCTGTTTTTCTATCATTTTTAATGCGCCTTCCCCGACTTCTTCAGCCGGTTGAAAGATAAACTTTACCGTTCCTGACAGCACGGCTTTCAATTTTTTTAATAATAAAAGAACACCTACTACAATTGCCATATGGGCATCATGTCCACATGAATGGTTAGCTCGGAAGGAACCATTCACTTCTTGAAAAAGGGCATCCATATCAGCTCTAATTCCAACTGTAATGTTTCTTTCGCCTTCATTAGGTGACCATGTTCCGATGACCCCGGGAATATCATCAAACTGCTTTACTTCAAGTCCATTCTTTTCGAGGATCCTTGAAATGTATTTTGTAGTTTGACGTTCCTCCCAGCTTATTTCAGGATTTTCATGTAAATGCTGAAAAATATTTAAGATCTCTGGTTTCAGTTCCTCTATTAATTTAATGAATATCATGCTTTTTGAAGTTACCTCCCTTTACCTCTGTTACATCATAGACAGCCACAAAGGCTCTTGGGTCAATTTCCTGAATGATTTCTTTCATTTTACTTTCCTCTAGGCGGTTAATGATACAAGTAATTTCCTTGAATTGTTCGTTTGAATAACCACCAAGTGCCAGTGAGTACGTTGCTCCGCGACCTAATCTGTCACGGATCGTTTCTACCATTAATTCCGGTTCAGTTGTTATTATTTTAAAGGATTTCAAACCGCTCAAACCCTCTTCAACAATAGGAATTACTTTAGATGCGATAAAGTAAGCAATAGCTGATAAGATTGCACCTTGAAGTCCAAATATGGTTGATACGACAACAAATACAAACATATTCAAAAATAGGATTAAATCACTTGTTCCAAAAGGTAACTTTCGAGCAAGTAATACGGCCAACATATCAATTCCGTCTAAAGCACCGCCATTCCGTAAAGCTAACCCCATTCCAAAACCGATGATGATTCCCCCAACAACAGTAATTAGCAGGGTATCACCTTGAATAATAGTTGGTACATGATGCATAAGACTAGTACTGACTGCTAAAGTAACAATCCCAATTACTGAATAGATAGCAAAACTTTTACCAATTTGTTTATATCCTAAATAGACGAATGGGATATTTAATAAGGCAATAAGAAGTCCTAAAGGCAATCCAAATAATTGGGACCCTACGATACTAAGACCTGTCACACCACCGTCTGATACACGGTTGGGGATTAATACCGATTCTAGCCCATATGCCGTTATAACGCCCCCTATAATAACTAATAATGCTCGTGAACCTATCTTTAGTTTACTGGTTTTTTGCATCGTACTTTTACTCATTTTTATTTCCTCGTTTCAACTTTTTACATATTATTCTTTTGATTATTTTAACATTTTAACACTTTTCCAACTTGAATTATAAAAAAAGCTCAGAATTTATCGTCATAAATCTCAACTGGAAACTATTTTTTCAATACTAAATTAATATTTGGATATTTTGTGTTGTTTATCACAAAACTATATAGAGTATCATGAAGGAAGGGAATTTCGATGCGGTTTTTTCGTTGTATTCTTGTTATAGAGATTCTTTTTTTAATGTTTGTAGGATTAGCTTGGTTCCCTATTTCGACCCATGCCACAAGCTATCCATTACAAGCGAAATATCCTAAAACTATGATTTATAAAGCCCACACAAAACAAAAGGTTATTGCCTTATCATTCGATGATGGTCCTGATCAACGATTTACACCTCTAATTTTAAATATTCTAGACAAATACGATGTTAAAGCAACCTTTTTTTTATTGGGTACAAGAGTTCAGACCTATCCAGATGTTGCAAGGAGAATTTATAATGAAGGGCACGTGATTGGAAATCATACTTATTGGCATCCACAGCTGACAAAAACCGGGGTAAAAAATATGATATGGGAAATTGAAAAAAATGAAAAAGAAATCTTATCGATTACAAATGTGAAAACAAATTTGTTCCGAGCACCATATGGGGCTTTAAACGAACAGCTTGTTAAACAATTGGAGGAAATGGGCTATCGCGGGGCCGGATGGTCTGTGGATTCAGAGGATTGGAAAAGCTTATCAGCTGTTAAAATAAAACAAAATATACTGAACAATATTCACCCCGGAGCAATTATCCTAATGCATAGTGCTGGGCATTGGACACAGGACTTAACTGGGACTGTTCTAGCCTTAAATGATCTAATACCTTTTCTGAAAGAGGAAGGATATACTTTTGTAACGATCCCAGAACTTTGGTCGATCGAGCACGGGAATACAAACAAATAGCAGGAGCGTATTCGGGTTTGAATTGCCCTGCTAGTTGTTTTACATTATTGAGGAATATTTCCGCCTGCCACTCTGTCTCCTGAATTGCCGGCAGGATCTGTTTTTCCATCATCTTCTTTTGCATGAATGATTAAAGATTTTCCTAATATGCTATTACTTACGCCATGTTCAAGTGATAGACCGTCAACTACTATAGCTTGATCAATTTTTCCATCTTGATCAGCAACAAGGTTTTGAATATCTCCAAGATGTACTCCTTTAGGATTAGCATGTCCATGTTGTTTTCCAGTCGGATTAAAATGCCCGCCAGCTGTACTAAAATCTCCGTTTGTTATCGGATTTTCATGAATGTGAAAACCGTGCTTGCCCGGAGTAAGACCATCAGCATTGACTTTGACTATTACCTGTTTACCCATTTGCACTAAACCAGCAACTCCAATAACATCACCTTTGGTGTTGTACAATTCAAGATATGTAGTGATGAATTTATGCTGTCTGCCATTGGATGTAAAATAAGTGTAAGAATAATTGTAAGTAGATGGAGCAGGAAAACTTGCCACATTCTTATTATTCTTTGCATCATTGTCTTTAGCTGCACCACTAAAACCATCAGGCAAGAATACAACCGCCAATAGTAGCATACCAACTAGAAGAAGTACGGAAGGTATAGCAAACTTTTTCATCTTGTTCACTCACTTTCTTTTAAAGGTTTTTTGAATCTTTTCCGCCAGTAACTTAGTATGTCTTGATTATTAGGTTGTCAAACCTGTAAATTCTATATTTTTCAAAAGCAACAATAATAATATTATGTAAACCAAAATCTTTGCATTCACCATAAAAAAAACGTCTGGATAATTGTATTTCCAAACGCATTAGTTTTATCTAATTATGTGAAGACGGACCAAATACGTCCTCAACTTCTTTTTTCAACAAGTCCAGGAGCGGAAAATCACTTTCAGATCCAAGACTCTCAACTATTTTCTTGTAATACCACTCTTGTTTCTCACGTCCTCTTTTGAATTTTTTCCAAGTGGCTTCCCCTAGGTTCGTAAGGTCACGGTTGATAGTTCTAAGATTGTGGAGTTTGTCGGCACATGCCACTTCTCGTATCAAAAGAGGCGCACTTTTTAAGTACTCAATCGTATGCTTTTTCCTATCTTCCCAACTCGCACCTTTGTCAGGTTCCGAACAACCTTTAACAATGGTAAGCACTTCTTCCCCGAAATTATTCAAAATATCGGCTTCAGTAGTTTCTGTATCCTCTAGTGTATCATGAAGAATTCCTGCAACGATCGCTTCTTCACTGCATCCGGCTTTTTGCAAGATCATACCAACACCAACAGGGTGGCTGATATAGGGGATGTCCGTTTCTTTACGGAATTGGTTGCGATGTGCTGTTGCAGCAAATTCAATTGCATGATCAATTAAATTCATAATGAGTACACCTCCATCCATATGTATATAGTCGTCTTTATTTTCCTCATTGTATCATGAACCAAAAAAAATGTCGTTTTCACATAAGAAAACGACGTTTTACTACCAACTTTTTTTACGTATAATGTCCCCAACTAGGATTGTTTCCATATAAAATGGTCCGGGCTATCCCAATAAAGTATTCCGATTCTCTAATAATATGATCTAGTACAGTTTGTGCGATCATATTATCCTTTGCCGCTGCACTATTCGTTTTAATCTGACGGCACAATTCAATAAATTTCATGCTTTCGTCTAAGCAGAAAGCTATAAGTTGAATAACCTGCTGTTGAAGTTGCTCATAAACCATAGTGTTACGAACCACAGTTTCTACATAACTTACAACGATTTGATGAGTTTTTCCGAGAGCTTGCTCCCATTCTTTTAATGCATCTACATATTCCTGCTCTAAATTACTGAGAGCAATCCGAATTACGACCGTGTGCTCTTTCTCCTGCATTTTCCAAAATTCAGCCTCATCCAAAATCCGTAAGGGCATTTGCTGTCCGTAATAAAATTGCATTGTCATCCTCCCCTATTATTGAAAATGAACTCATTTAAATATATAGATAAAAATAAAGGAATATGACTTGTATCACTTAGCAAGACATTTCATTGACAATTTTTGAGCCCAAATTTCAATAATCTGGGGATTTATCTAGTTCCATTTTGGGAATTCCACATATGTTATTCTACAAAGTTTCAAGGAGGTGTGTATGGATGAGTGCTGTTGCAGGTGGAGCATGCTATGGTGGCGGATTTGCGTTACTCGTAATATTGTTCATCTTATTAATTATCGTAGGGTCAGCTTACGTTGGATGGTGCTAATAATTATGAAATAACTACTATTTTATATTCCACCCTTGGTTAACGCAGCTAGCAAGACCAAGGGATTATTTTTGTATATTAAATCCTAGTATATCCTTATATGTCGATTACATAATACACAGTAATGTCCAACTGACATTCATTCATCCCCATTTCCTTAGTAACCTATGACATCTTATGCTTTGATACATGCTTTCGAAAGGACGAATGAATCAGGGGATAAGTGGAATAAGAGTGAATCGAATTATGAACATTTAATCAAATAGCCTATACACATTGCATCTGCTTCGAATAAACATAAAATGGATTAAATTATATTATAGGAGGGAATGGAATGTCTGAACGCAGGGAAGCCAAGGTAATACACGTCGATAAGTTAATCATTCACGCGAAAGAAGTAGAAATTATTCATGAACGAAAAGATGACCAACAACATCATCATACGCCAAGAAGACCTACAAGAGATCCATGGGGGTTCTTTTGGGGTAGACCACAATCAGACCAAGATGATAGATTTGAATCTTCTGAGGAAAGACGCAACGATTAAGTGGACTCAATAGTATATCAATTAAAGACCCCTTTTTTGTGTAGGGGTCTTTCCTTCATTCATTTTCTTTTTTCTCGGCGATTTTCTTTAGATAGTACTCT
>JAEWMK010000342.1 GCA_023457235.1 Bacillota bacterium | reverse complement strand
ATAGTATACTTATTCTCTAGTTTTCATCCGATTCCTGCATAAAGTAGTAAGAAAATATCGACAGTTTTTTCCAATGGTTCCTATAGCGCAACAACACAGGTGTTTTATGAAACTTTTATGTGTATAATAGTGAATTTATCTTTATTTTGAGCGGGTGCTCAGGAGCGGGACACAGGACCGGGGACTCCGGCTCTGGTGGGACACAGGCTCTAGCGGGACACAAGACCTGACCCTCTGGCTCAGACATCCCACCATTCCATACAAAACATTCATGATCTTTCGCTCTCAACCCAGAATGAAAATAAGTTATTCTTACCATAATGTAGATACTACATGCGGTGAGTATATAACGTGGCTTTTAATGGTGGTTTGACCCTGTACACAAAACTGTTGGAATGAATTTGGTGTACAACCCATTGTTAGCTCTCCCCGTCGGGAGATGACTACGAACAGAAAAATGTTTGAATTTCAAATTCATTCCACTGTATGTAGAATTTCATTAAAGGTTGGTTGATTGAATTGGAGACATTGTATAAGCGTTGCGCCGGACTAGACGTTCATTCTGAAACAATCGTTGCTTGTGTTTTAATAGGAGATGATGATTCGAATGTAACGAAAGAAACTGAAACTTTTCCGACATTAACAAAGGATTTGTTCCGTCTTCTTAAATGGTTGGAAGAACATCAAGTAACTCATATTGCAATGGAGAGTACAGGTATCTACTGGAAACCCGTTTACAATATTCTAGAGGATTTTTTTGATATTACATTGGCTAATGCACAGCGAATTAAAAATGTTCCTGGCAGAAAAACAGATGTTTCAGATGCAGAATGGATTGCAAAATTATTACGACATGGGTTGATTGAAAAGAGTTTTGTACCACCTGAAGATATTCGAGAACTTCGAGATCTTACTCGTCTTCGTAAGAAGTGGATTGGACACATGACTTCTGAGAAAAATCGTATTCAAAAAGTACTGGAAGCCTCCAACATTAAACTGGCTACTGTAATCTCAGATGTATTCGGAGTATCAGGAAGAAAACTTTTGGAACATTTACTATCTGAAGGACATATTAATCCTGATGATGTAGAACAAAAAATTCACGGCCGAATGGCCCATAAAAAACAACAAATTACGGATTCTCTATTCGGCACTTTAACTGAGCACCAACTGTTTTTAATTAAACAATCATGGATGCACATTACTTATTTGGAAAGTTTAATTTCGGATATAGAGACAAGAATTGATCAATTGTTAGAAAAGTATCAAGAAGAAGTCAAACTCCTAGTTACAATGCCTGGTATTAAAAAGGATACAGCCGCAGTAATTATTGCGGAAATAGGAGCCAATATGAAGCAATTTCCTACCTCAAAGCACCTAGCATCTTGGGCTGGATTGTCACCAGGTAACCATGAAAGTGCAGGTAAAAGGAAAAGCACTCGTACTGTTAAAGGGAATCCACATATCAAATCCGCATTATGTGAGGCAGCATGGGCGGTATCAAGGAGTAGAAATACCTATTTGTCTATTAAATTCTGGTCGTTATCAGCACGAAGGGGAAAGAAAAAAGCACTCGTTGCCATCGGACATCGAATGCTTACTATTGTCTATCACATGCTTTTAAATAAGGATCCCTACCACGAAATACCCGCAAATTAGCAGTATAGACAAACAATAAAAAAGATATACGAGAAACCGTAAAAAACGGTAGCTCTACTTTCCTATTGCCAAATTTGAAATTATCTATAGTTTATACAAGTGGGGGTTAGTTTAAACCCATTAGTTTAGCCCTCAAGCCGGGGGTTTATTTTCACAGAAAAAAGCACATTCGCAATCAATCCAATGACATCTGCGAATGTGCCTTATATATCAAATGCGCCTTGGCTTATTTGCGCCCGGATTTTTTCGAGCTTGCTCGAAAAACTACCTCTGAAAATCGCATGTCTACGCCGGAGGCTTTAACTTTATTCAGAAGGGGTTTGCACCCACACTGAATGGAGTACTACATTGAATTCATCCCACCACTTATGGTAGTGGGAAACTTCTTCTGAATAAAGTTAAACTATTCTTTATTATTCAATGATGCGTGAATAAATTCTCTGAATAGTGGTTGTGGTCTTGTTGGTCTGGATCTGAATTCTGGGTGGAATTGACATGCCACGAACCATGGATGATCTTTTACTTCGATAACTTCAACTAAACGGCCGTCAGGGCTTGTCCCTGAGAATATAAGGCCAGCGTCTTCAAATGCTTGACGATATTGATTGTTGAATTCATAGCGGTGACGGTGACGCTCGTATACTAATTCGTCGTCGTAGGCTTCATAAGATGTTGTACCTTCTTTAAGCACGCATGGGTATAAGCCCAAACGCAATGTTCCGCCTAAATCCTCAACATCTTTCTGCTCTGGTAATAAATCGATGATTGGGTATGGTGTATCAGGGTTAATTTCTGATGAGTTTGCACCAGTGTAGCCTAATACGTTACGCGCAAATTCAACAGTTGCAAGCTGCATTCCTAAGCAAATACCAAGGAATGGCACTTTATTTTCACGAGAATAGCGTGTTGCTTCGATTTTCCCTTCAATTCCACGATCACCAAATCCGCCTGGAACAAGGACACCATCAACGTCTCCAAGTAGCTCAGCCACGTTTTCAGCTGTTACATGTTCCGCGTTAATCCATTTCACTTTAATATCAGCATCATAGTTATAGCCGGCATGACGCATTGCTTCCACTACTGAAATATAGGCATCTTGAAGCTCTACGTATTTACCTACTAAGCCGATCGTAACTTCTTTAGAAAGGTTCGCTACTTTTTCAACTAATGCTTCCCACTCCACCATATCTGCTTCTTTTGCATTAAGCTTTAAATGGTCAACAACGATTTGATCAAAGCCTTGTTGTTGAAGCGCTAATGGAATTTCGTAAAGATTTTTTGCATCACGACATTCGATCACTGATTTTGCATCGATGTCACAGAAAAGGGCAATCTTATCCTTCATATCTTGTGTGACTGGCATTTCATTACGAGTAACAATCACATTTGGCTGAATACCAAGGCTGCGCAGTTCTTTAACGCTGTGCTGCGTTGGCTTAGTTTTCATCTCACCTGCTGCTTTAATATATGGAATCAACGTACAGTGGATGTACATAACATTTTCGCTGCCAATATCGCTTTTAATTTGGCGGATCGCTTCTAGGAAAGGCAATGATTCGATATCCCCAACTGTACCACCGATTTCCGTAATAACGACATCCGCATTTGTTTCACGGCCGGCGCGGAATACGCGATCCTTAATTTCATTTGTGATGTGCGGGATAACCTGTACAGTTCCGCCTAAATAATCGCCACGGCGCTCTTTTTTTATAACCGTAGAATAAATCTTTCCTGTCGTTACATTGTTGTATTTACTTAAATTAATATCGATATAACGCTCATAGTGACCTAAATCCAAATCCGTTTCAGCGCCATCATCTGTTACGAAAACCTCACCGTGCTGATATGGACTCATTGTTCCTGGGTCCACATTTATATATGGATCAAATTTTTGTATTGTCACATTCACTCCGCGATTTTTTAATAAACGACCTAATGAAGCGGCAGTGATCCCTTTACCAAGTGAAGACACAACGCCTCCAGTAACGAAAATATATTTCGTCATTCCTTTCCCCTCTTTTCTAAAAACTTAATAAAATTAATGAATGAAAACTTGAAAAAAAATTAAAAAGAAACATCTATATTAGTATGTGATGTTTTACGAAAATGATTAACAAGTATTGAACTTGAATTATTAAGGGGAAAAAACAAAAAAAGTGCAGCCCTTAATAGGGAGCACTTTTGCATTCAATGTAAACAAACAAAATTGTTTTATGAGCCCAAGAAAGATTCTACCGATTTCGACTTTTAAAGTCAAGTAGGAAAAAAGAATGTCATAATTGCTGGAAAAATGGAAAAGGGTGGCCCTTCAAAGGAGATCCACCCCGTCCGCTTTTTATAAAAAATTAATCTTTGTCTTCTTCCTCATCCTCAAAATCTTCGTCTTCTTCCTCTTCATCATCTAGATCGGCGTCATCAAAATCTTCGTCCAGATCAAATTCATCTTCATCTAAAAGGTCTTCGTCTTCATCTTCGTCTTCTGCTTCATCAATGTCATCGAACTCATCTAAATCCTCTTCTTCGTCTTCATCGTCGAAGTCATCCTCGTCCTCATCATCAAGCAGATCGTCTTCCTCTATTTCATCGTCATCATCAAGATAATCTTCGTCTTCTTCCTGATAATCTTCCTCTTCATCATAGTCATCGAAGTCATCCTTAGCGACCTTCTTCTTGCCTTTTTTCTTCTTAGCCTTAGCCGGCACAGTAACCTCTTCGTCAACTTGATCATATGGGTACCAGCTTCGCAGCCCCCAACGATTTTCGCCAATGCATAAAAAGCGGCCATCCACGTTCATATCAGTATAAAACTGAGCAATGCGATCGTCCTTTTCTTCCTGAGATAAACCTTTTATGTCAGCAACTTTATTAAATAAATCATAGAAATCTATTGCCTGCTTTTCTTCTTCCAAAAGCATTAGGGCAAGTTCCATCATTGATAGCTCTTGAATTTCATCATTTGTTAATTGTGAAATACTCATTAAGGCAACCCCTCTCTACCTACTAATTGGATATTGGATAAAATGTATGTAATGATTTCATCTGGTTTCCATCTATATAGAAAATCATACCATTCATTATAAACAAATCTACATATAATATGCTAGAGCAATCAATAGTTTTTTGCAAAAAAGAAGGAAAAACCCGCTTACTAGTGGTTTTTCCTCCTTATGGCGGTGGGACATGGGGTCGGGAACTGTGGCTCACACGTGGTGTGGTGCCGCTCCGGGCTGGCTGTGGGGTCTGATCCATGACCACCGAATACGGCACTGGCCCGTGTTATGAAGACCAATTTCCTGCCCACTCAGTGACTTTTTGTCTTCATCAGCTTTATGAAGACACTTCGACCCACATTCTCATCGGATTTTTGTCTTCATGAAGTTATTGGGACCGCGGGGTCATTCTTCGGATCATAGTTGGGCCACAGAACCCGGCCCTGTGTCCCATGCAGACGCGGGTCCACCACATGGACCTACTGCTTACATATTCCGGCGATACTGGCCGCCTACTTCGTATAGGGCGTTTGTGATTTGACCTAGGCTGGCCACTTTGACGGTTTCCATTAATTCTGCAAAAATATTACCGCCGCTAACGGCAACTTGCTTCAACCTTGCAAGTGCTACTTCTGCTTCTCCGGCATGCCCCTCTTGGAACTTACGCAAATTCAAAATTTGGCTTTCCTTTTCTTCATATGACGCACGGGCTAGCTCGATGCTGTTCATGTCTTCTTCTGATGGCGGGTTCGGGTTCAGGTAAGTGTTGACACCGATAATCGGCAGCTCCCCGCTGTGTTTTTTATGTTCATAGTACATCGATTCTTCTTGAATCTTGCTGCGTTGATATTGTGTTTCCATCGCACCTAGGACACCACCGCGGTCATTCAAACGCTCGAATTCCTGGAGAACCGCTTCCTCGACAATGTCCGTCAACTCTTCAACAATGAATGAACCTTGCAGCGGATTTTCATTTTTCGTTAAGCCAAACTCTTTCGTAATGATCATTTGAATCGCCATTGCACGGCGTACAGATTCCTCTGTCGGTGTTGTAATAGCTTCATCATAGGCATTTGTATGAAGTGAATTACAATTATCCATTAAGGCAATTAACGCCTGCAGGGTTGTGCGAATATCATTGAAGTCAATTTCCTGAGCGTGTAACGAACGACCGGATGTTTGTGTATGATACTTCAACTTTTGGCTGCGCTCATTGGCTCCGTATTTATTTTTCATCGTAACCGCCCAAATTCTTCTAGCAACGCGACCTAATACTGTATATTCAGGATCAAGTCCATTTGAGAAAAAGAATGATAGATTTGGTGCGAATTCATCAATATCCATACCGCGACTCAAATAGTACTCGACGTACGTGAAGCCGTTCGATAATGTGAACGCAAGCTGGGAAATCGGGTTTGCCCCCGCTTCGGCAATATGGTAGCCGGAAATCGATACAGAATAATAGTTGCGAACTTTATGGTCGATAAAGTATTGTTGAATATCGCCCATCATCCGCAGCGCAAATTCTGTTGAGAAGATGCACGTATTTTGACCTTGATCTTCTTTTAAAATATCTGCCTGGACAGTTCCACGAACCGTTT
>JAEWMK010000341.1 GCA_023457235.1 Bacillota bacterium | reverse complement strand
ATTGTAAGGGGCATATCACCAGCTACCTCTTTTTCAATGATAAAATGTGATCCACTTTTCCTAATTTCAGTTTCATGAAAGTCAGTTGTAATTTGAATCGTCAGGAATTTATTAGCTGGCACCATGGTGATCCTAGGGTTTCCTTCTTTCACCAATTTTTTGGTGAAGAATCTTTTATTAAAGAAAATTGTAAACAGGAGCTCATTTCCACTCTTCGAAACATTTTTGACCTCAAATATATAGGAATTATCTACTTCAATTAACTTTTCTTTAGAAATCCCTTCAATCTCCAGGAATAATTGCACCCGCTCATCTTTATAAGGAGAAATTCTTATTTTTGTTTTAGCCAAAGTTTACCCTCCCGTCATTGTTCCACTAAACTATTATATCCGTCTAAGCGTGAAAAATTACTATGAATATTTTCGATTTAACGGGAGAAAAAACGACGATTCAGCGCGAATGCTAAATCGTCCTTTTCACATGGTCTAATGGTTTAAATATTGGGTTACTATCTGGAAGGTGGTTGTTTTCTTTTAGATTTTAAATTGTTCAACACTCTCCTGCATTCTTTCTGCTAATTCAGTAAGTGATTCGCTTGCTCTCGCGATCTCTTCACTTGCTGAAGATTGCTGCTCCACCGATGCACTCGTTTGTTCAACACCTGCGGCATTTTCCTCCGTAATAGCTGACAGATTTTGCATAATGCTTATGATTTCATTCTTATTCTCTTCCATATCTTTGCCGGAATGATTCAACGAGTCTATTGCATTTTTCATGGTCTCAATTGCATTTGATATTCCAACGAATTTCTCATTTGTCGCACCAACACTAGCAGTTTGAGCTTTTACTACTTCTCCAATTTCTCTCATTGTATCTACTGCTTCCCCTGTTATATCTGTTAATTCTTGAATTACTAAAGCTATTTCCTCCGTGAACCGATTAGATTGTTCAGCCAATTTACGGATTTCATTAGCAACAACGGCAAATCCTTTACCAGCATCACCAGCTCGAGCCGCCTCAATCGATGCATTTAAAGCAAGCAGATTGGTTTGTTCGGCAATGCTACGAATCATAGAACTTGATTTTTCAATTTTACTGGCACTCTTATTTGTTTCCTCAATAATTTCAGATATTCTTTTTGCTCCATTAACATTTATATCCGTTTTTTCTACTAGTTCTTTAACAATGGCAATACCATCTTCTTTTAATTGATTCACATAATTCGTTGAAGAATTCATTTCCTCTAAATATTGTTTATTCTTTTCAATCAAATCACCTAACACATTAATCATAACGACTCCATCTTCGGTATCTCTTGCTTGAGAATTTGCACCTTGGGCAATTTCCTCTATCGTTTTTGCAACATCATCTGCAGAAGTAGATGCCTCAAGACTTGTTGCTGAGAGTTCTTCAGCAGCAGAAGCAACTTGGGAGGATGTTTGGGAAATATTTCGAATTAACTCGATAAAATTTTTCTGCATAATCGATAGGGCATTTGCAATTCTGCCAATTTCGTCTTTTCTAGTAAGGAATCGGTTTGATTCACCTTCATTTATTGTTAAGTCTAAATTAGATAATCTTCCAATAGAATCTGAAAGAAGGGTAATCGGTTTTGCAATACTATTGCCAATAAAGTAAATAGCAATTATTAATAATAACAACGCTCCTGCCAATATTGTAATAAGTCCCATCGTTACTTTATTAGCCTCCGCTAATATTTCTTCTTTTGATACAGACATTACTACAAGCCAGTTTCCATGTCCTACCGGGGCATAAGCATACATAAGCTCTTGATCCATATCAATAGGTAGTACATTTGCTTTTGAAACATTTTGTAATGGTTTAAAAATTTTATTTAAATGCTCCTTGGTTGTTAAAGGCTTTCCAATCAGGCTTTCATCAGATGCTGAGATGAAATTACCAGCCGGACTTATTAAATACACTTCTGCACTCTTATAATTGTCATAATATTTCTTGAACAAGCTATTTATTTCATTAGTTGATATATCGACCCCTGTAATCCCTACAAATTTGTTATTGATGATAACCGGATTCGAAATGGAAAGCATCATTGTACCCTCATATAAATAGGGTTCCGTAATAGTTAACGCATTGCTGTTTTTTGGTCCAACATAATAATCACTTTCATCCACTCCATCGACAGCACTTAATTCTATTTTCTCGCCATCTCGATACCAATACGAGACAAGTCTTCCTTGTTCATTATGACCCTTTGATAGTCCTATACTTTCTGCATCTTTTCCATCCTCATTCGGCTCGTAGATATTATACGCCCCGTAAATAGATGGGTTGGACTCCATGATTGATTTTGCAAAATTCTCACTTTCTACTCTCTTTCCAAAGCCATCGGTTTCTTGATAATTTTTCATAGTTTGCGATAAAATAACAGCTTTTTCATTCGCCCGATCTATTAATTCAGCCGCTTCTTGGGAAAGCATCAACATATTTTGCTCTGCAGCTTCCATCTGACTATCCTTAAACTTGAAAATTGTGTAACTCATACTAGCAATAAAAACAATGGCAACAATAGTCACAATATATACTATTAATTTTAACTTGATACTTCTCACATACATTCACTCCTATAGCTTCAACTATTTATCCTAGGTCAATTTTCACAAAAATCTTCCATTTATTGAGTAAATATTAAACTATTAATATATAAAAGAATAGAAAATATCTTGTTAACTTTTCGACATTTTTTTCAAAATACTTGTAAAAAAATAAACCTAGTTAATATCTAGGTTTACACTCTTAATCTTCATCAATTCCTTTTTATCTATTTTTCCAACATGAGTTTTAGGAAGCTCATCGACAAAAATAAATTTTTTCGGGACTTTGTAGCCGCCTAACTTTTGTTGGCAATAAATCTTCAATTCCTCTTCAGAAATCGAGTCTTCCTTCTTTAACACGAGGTAGGCAACAACAATTTCTCCCCACATATCATGGCTTACACCAACAACAGCAACTTCACTGACATGATTATGTTCGGACAAAACATGCTCCACTTCTAGTGGATAGACATTTTCACCGCCTGTGATGATCATATCTTTCTTACGGCCAACAATATAAAAATATCCATCTTTATCTTTTTTTGCTAAGTCACCAGTATGGAGCCAACCTTTTACCTTTGTTGCTTTTGTTTGTTCAGGATTGTTCCAATAATGAGCAAAAACATGGTATCCTTTGATGAGTAGTTCCCCAACTTCATCTGCGCCTGCCTCTGTTCCATCTTCTTTTATTAGCAATGCCTCATTAAATAGCATCGGCTTTCCGACTGAACCCATTTTGTTCGGAACATCACTTGGATCAATATAAAAGTTATTTGGTCCAGCTTCTGTCAACCCATATCCTTCCTTAAATGTAAGCCCCTTTTGTTCATAGGCTTGATAGATTATATGGGAGCAAGGAGCACCACCTGACAAAAATGTGTGCATTGATGGAAATTTCGAATGTTGAAAGCCGCTTGTTTCTATCACCATATGATGCATCGTTGGTACAAGTAAGACAATCGTACACAACTCTTCATTAAGTAGGTCAACCGTTTTCTCCGGATCAAATTTACTAGTAAAAACAACCTTACCTCCGATTTGCAAAATCGGCATTGTTAATGAAAAAAGCCCACCGGTATGGAACATTGGCAACACTGTTAAGGGCGTATCATTCCCATTTAGGTGCCAGCTTAAAATGGTATTGGTCGAATTGCAGAAAATCGACTGATGTGTGAGCACGACTCCTTTTGGCTTACCGGTTGTCCCTCCTGTATAAATAATGGCTAAGGGTTCTTCCTTTTGAACTGAATTTGCCAATTTTATTTTATTTTCAAAAAGCAGGTGCTGTTCATAGCTATGGCTATCAACATTTAATGTAGGGAAAGCCACAATATTTTCAATTAGTTTCTTCACATCCGAATGATAGGCAATTAAACTTGGCATACAGTCGCGAATGATATATTGAATTTCAGCATTCGATAATCTCCAGTTCAGCGGAACAAAAATGGCCCCTATTTTTTCACAGGCAAAATATATATCAAAATAACTGATATGGTTTGGAGATACTAATACGATTCGATCCCCTTTCTGGATTCCCGAACTTAAAAAATAAGCCGCAAGATGATTGGCTCTATTATTTAATTGGGCATACGTCCAACGTTCTTTCGTGTCACCATCAACTACGGCTATCCGATCTGGAGTTATCCTTGCTCTATTGTTCAGCCAATCTACTTCCCATGACATATCAATCTCTCCTTTCTGGGGTATCGGTTGGGTTACTGGGTTTTGGGCACTAGCTTTGCATAACTGTAAAAAAAATTAAAATAAGTAAAATATTACCAATATACTTTTGGTTTTTGGGGACAAAACAACAAACTTTAATAAACCGATGTTTGTTCCCATTTTTTTACATATATTCTATATTTACTTTATCTTTCTTCTTTCGCGTTTCTTTTTTTCCAAATTGACTAGTGCAACCTTCCCATAGTCTATTTCTATCTTTGGTTTTTCACGTAT
>JAEWMK010000340.1 GCA_023457235.1 Bacillota bacterium | reverse complement strand
TACCAGAGATGATAAGAATACTAGCATCACTAATAGCAACTTCCTTTAGTTTTTCAAGAAGTTCATTAAGCATGTCAACATTTAACGCATTCATACATTCAGGACGGTTTAATTGTAATGTAGCTATGCTCCCTTCAACACTTAATACCACAAATTGGGACATCAAGAACACTCCTTAATTAATATTGAATTTTTTCCAATATTTATTATACTTCATTTCACAAACAATTCCGATAATAATTTTATCTTTTCATTTGTATAATACTCATATTTATCATTATACGTTTTAGGATCTTTTGGATTTGCAAATCTGGTAATCTTCTTCGTTTGCGGATCTACCAATTTACTAGCGGCACCACAGCCAAGCCCGATTATAGTTTGCTGCTCCTCCATTATTAAAATATTATATAAGCTTTCTTGTCCACGTTGTGAATAACCAATGTTTTCTAAATTGCCTAAAATATTTTTTTGACGATATAAATAATAAGGCTTATAGCCGTGGTCTTTCGTCCAATTAGTAGCCATATTCATCATTCTCTGAACTTCATTGCGGTCCGCCACCTTATATTTATCCTTTTTTTGGGTCATTTCTGAGGCCCTTTTAAATGATAAAGTATGAACTGTTAAAGATTCCGGCATCAACTTAGCCGTTTCATTTAATGTATATTCAAATTCCTTTAAACCTTCCCCCGGAAGACCAATAATCAAATCCATATTTATATTTTTCATACCCATTTCACGGGCTAATTTAAACTTTTCAATTGTTTCTTCGACCGTATGATGCCGACCGATTGCTTTTAGCGTTTCCTGAATATATGATTGTGGATTAATACTGATGCGATCTATATTCCATTTCTTTAGGACATTGATTTTTTCAACAGTAATCGTATCTGGTCGTCCCGCTTCTACAGTCACTTCACGGACTTTATCGATATTCGGAAAAGACTCATACATTTCTTCATAAAGCATGTCCATTTCTTCCGCTGTAATACTTGTTGGCGTACCACCGCCAAAATAAATGGTCGTAATATTGATTCCATTTGCCTTCAGCCATTTGCCAATTTCCCGCATTTCATTGTGAAGACCGCCTAGGAAAGAATTTACCGATCCTTGTCTCCCATTTATCGCATACGCTGGGAATGTACAATAAGCACATTTTGTTGGGCAAAAAGGAATGCCAATATAGATGCTGACCTCGTTTTGAAGCGAAAATAAGTCAGGGATCGTCCGCAATTGGTTATCAACAATCGTTTGCATCAGCTCTAGCTTCTCTTGTTGGATCATATAATTCGTTTTTAGAAATGCATGTGCTTCCTCTTTTGATAACCCTTGATTTAATTTGTTATGCAATAGTTTGGTTGGCCGTATTCCGGTTAGCGTCCCCCACTTTTGAATAATGCCGGTTAGATCTTGCAATAAAATTAAAAAGGCATATGAAATAGCATGTCGTGCTGCTTTATCCCATTCCTTTGTACCTGGTAGAAATTCGCTGCTCTTTTCATGAAGGGTACTGTAATGACTATTGGTTTGTATTTCGACCAACTCCGCTTTTATACTAATCTGTTTATCACGGTTGATCTCATAATTTACGACGATATCCGGATTGTCTATGCTTTCGACGGACAAGGAACATTCTTCATAAAATAAATCTGCAATTAACTGAAGATTACGCTCAAATTGGGGCTCAACACCTGTAATTTGAATTTTCATTATTCGTCACCTACTCTATTGATGTACACTGTTTCAAGTTTACTTAACAATGTATGGTTGGTCAAACAGAATAAGCCGCAGGATGAATGAGCCGTGGGTTCTGTCCCCAATTCGCAGAATCTGAGGAAGATCGAGGAATCAAGAATCATAGATGGGGTATGATTCCCAAAAAACAGTCTTGGTTGGAAAAAGAGGTATCAAAGAGCTTCTATGATTCCTAGGAATTCAGTCTAGGATGGGGGAATGGGAATCATAGAACCTGTATGATTCCCAAAATCTGAGGAAGATCCAGAAAACGGGAATCATAGTACGCATATGAAGTCCCTTTCTTCTGCTCTCCTAAAATGCGGCCATGCCAAGCACGAAATAAGCCGCGGGATCTGCCCCCGCGGCTCGCATTCCAGCTATTTTGTAATTTGTCGTAAAAATTCAATTCTTTGTTGCTTTCTAAAATGCTCTCTAATCATAAACGCAACCCCATTATGATTATTCGATCTTGTAACCCAGTCAGCAGCTTTTTTCACGGCAAACGGTGAATTCCACATCGCTACGCCTAGTCCTGCCCGTGTAATCATCGGAATATCACTGATGGAATCTGCGATTACGACTGTTTTTTCCATCGGAATGCCGAGATGTTCTCCCAATCGTTTAACACCTTGTTCCTTCGATACAGCACCAGGTAGAATTTCAAATGATAATTCATGAGTATCAACCACGTTTACTTCCGGGAAGGATTTTTTTACAACCTCTTTCACTTCCTTCAATTCATCTTTATTTGAAAAATAGACCTCTATTTTCGGAGTTGCCATTGGGAAATCAACAAGTTGATCACTTAGACTTTGGACAAATTGAAGTGGATAAAATAACGGATCGTTTGAATCGGCAATAACCTTCCCCATTAAGTTGCCTTTTTGTTTTATCCGATTTCCAATTGAATATCGCTCATGCAATAGTCTAATCGAACAGTTATAGGTCTCGAGAACTTGCACTATGTTAAAGGTTTTTTCTTCTGATAGTCTTGCTTCAAAAAGCGGTTCTTCGATATTATCAGATATAAAAGCACCGCTATGTGTTATTAAATGGCCTTCTATTTTTAATGCTTTTGCGACTTTTTTGGCTGAAGGGAAGTTGCGACCAGTAACTAATGTAACATACACACCTTTATCTTGGACATACTCAATTGCCTGCCTTGTTTCTCGGGATAGTCTTCCATTAGATTTTAATAATGTGCCATCAATATTAATCGCCAGTAATCGATACATCATAATAGCATCCCCCTTGTCTGATACAAGTTCACTTTATGATTAATATGAGTAAATAAATCCCATTAGAACAAAAAAGCTGACATTTCGATTGTCAGCCTTTTCCGTAATATGATTTTATTGTAATCCTTCAGGAGCGCCGTAAAGCTCCTCCAACGGCTTCATGATTACTCTTGTTAATTCACTAATAATCATGCTCATTCTTTCTTCAGCCTGCATTAATTGTGCAATCCCTTCATGCTGCTGAATTAATGTAAATTGCTGCTGTGCCATTTGAATATCCTGTTCTGATATGTCTTCGCCCATCATTTGCTTTTGCTGCAGTTCAAATTGGGTTTCACGAAAACTATCGAAAAGACGCTTCGAAGACGCATCATTATTAATGTTATCGTAAAGCTGTTTTAACCTCTTAAAATCTTCGCTGTCTCTGATCGCTTTTTCCAAACCGTAGGCTGCATCATATACATTTGACATTATAAACCCTCCTCTTCTTTTCCTAAAGTTATGCTATCGTGCCAAAAATTGATACTCACCTATCTTACCAGAAATAGACCTACCCTACAAAATAAACAATTAATCCTTGTACTATTCCAATTAATCCCCCGAGCAAGGCTCCTAAATACGTAATCATCTTAAATTCTCTACTTGAAATTGATAAGACAATAACCTCTAATCTTTCAACAGGGAAGGCCTCTACCTGCTTTCTGACAATCTCGGAAAGATGAAGTCTTTGCATCATTTCCTCAATGCGATTGTCGATAAAATCTCCAACCAGCTGAACCGCTTTGGGTATCAAGGTTTCAAGAACTAATTCATGATAGGATTTTGATATATCCTCTATTGAAGATTGAAGCCAGTTTCGATAAGGAATTTGCTCATTGATTTGTGTTTTTAAAAATGATAACAGCCCTTCACGTCCAACCTTTTCTTCAAGTGTTCCAACTTCCCAGCTTTTCACTTTATCCCATTCTTGATCCAATAATTGGGTAAGCATATTTTGGGTGCCCTCATGGCTCAAAAACTTAATCAACTCAGGTTGGACAGAGTTTACAATAGTGTCATTGCTAATGAACATTTTCACCATATTTCCAAGTGATCCGAGGTTATCAAGGAAATCTTGAATCATCGCGCTTAGGCGAATTCTTCCTTCATTACTCTCAAAATAGCTAATCCCTTTATTTAAAATGTAGGCTGAAAAATCCGGAATTTTGGAATCAATCTTTAATAGTAATTCTTCAGGTAATGTTTCTCTCAAAGTTTTAGAACGAGCTTGTCCAAGTAAATCCTCGTATCTTGCCTCAATAAAAGCATTTAACTTTTCCTTCACCTTCTTTTCAGCTTCGTTGATTCCAAAACCTTCCAGCCATTCGGATAGCGTTTTTTGGCTATTTAATACTCTTAAAACCTCTGACTTCGCCCAAGTTTCCATATCCTTAATAAAGGCCGGCTCTTTAAATTTAGTTCGAATCCCTTCTGCCGTTAAAAGATGATCGACAACCGTACGCCCAAGCTGGACTGCTAAATCTTTGCGCCGTTTAGGAATGAGCCCAGGTGTAAATGGTAATCTTTTGCCCCATAAATAAATGGGTTTAAGTGGTCTAAACAGCATTTTAATGGCCAGATGGTTCGTCACACCGCCAATCACCGCACCAATCACTGCCATAAATAAAAGCATGCCTATAAAATTCATGTGAATAACAACCTTCCTTATCTAATTCTTCACACTAACGCCTATATTCTCATATTATACTCTTATCAGCTAACGCCCATGGGCATTGTGAGGGTTTATTATGAAAAATATGTTCAAGGTCCAGATTCTTCCTCTAGACAAATTAGAAGCAGTATCTTCCTCTATCATTATAATTAGTTCCGATTTATCGAAGCAAACAAATACCTCCCACGGTCAAAAAATATCATTAGTAGCCGGAAACCAAGTAGTCGATTGTATTATACATGTAAGTTCATCAAAAGAAAAATCGACCATTCATTGTGCAGCTGCTATTCTTGAGGGACTTTTTTTACCGTTGGATTCCTTTACGATTTTTGTAAACATCCATTCTAATAAAAGAGTTTGGGAGTTAGGACCTTTTGTTGGAATCGTAACTGATCGGATCGATAATAACCATTTCGGCACGATTCATGCCTTTCTTGAAGAATTGCAAGCCTATGGATATGAACAGCATATATTGGTCTACGTGTTCCATTTCGAAAGCCTTCATGATGATTATGTAGACGGATATATGTATTCATTAACGCAAAAAAACTGGACAGAAAGCAAATTACCTGTCCCTCACGTTGTCCACAATCGGATTTCTTCTAGATTAGTGGAAAGATCTGAAATAGCAAAGAAGTTTTTTGAGAAATTAAATCAGGCAAAAATTCCTTATTTTAATGAAAGATTCCTAAATAAATGGCATGTGTATGAAGTTCTATCCAATCAAGAACATTTATTACCCTATTTACCGGATACAAAGCTGTTAAATGGAAGAAGAACATTCGAAGAAATGGTAAACAAGCATAATATTTTATTTTTAAAACCAGTTCATGGAAGCCAAGGCAAAAATATATTTAAAGTAGAAGCTAAAGATGAATGTTTTTTATTGGATTACTCAACCTTTTCCGGTGAAATTGAGAAGGAATTCCCAACGATACAACTTTTATACGAAGCCATTCATCCACGTTTGCAGAAGCAACGCTATATTATTCAACAAGGTATATCTCTCTTAGCCTATGAGGAGGACCGCCCCCTCGATTTTCGGCTTTTATGCCATCGCCATAGTGAAACAGAATGGGGAGTGACATCTACAATTGCAAGGGTTTCCTCTAAAAATGAATTTGTCTCAAATCTATCTAGAGGTGGAGAATTATTTAAAATTGAAAAAGCCCTAGTAGATCATTTTGATAAAAAAACGATCGTCCAAATCGGTCAGTTATTAAAGGAAATTGCAATTGAAGCAGCTCTTATTATTGACAACTGCGCCGATGGAATCTACGGGGAATTCGGGATTGATTTAGCCTTAGATAAAGATGGGAAACCATGGATTATTGAAATTAATACGAAGCCTTCAAAAAATCAGGATCCCGAAGGATTTACTCCTAGAGTTAGACCTTCGGCAAAAGCGATATTAAATTACTGTTACAGTCTCTCAGGCTGGAGATTATAAGGGGGTATTATGATGTTATCCTTTGGATTTTTAACATTAAATAAAAAAACAGAACTTGATTACTTCACTGAAATTGGCAAAAGAGGGGCACCGATGGACATTGAAATTTTTTGCTTTTCACCGGTAGATATTAATCCACAAACCGAACAGGTACACGGTAAAAGATTCAATTCGTCTACCGAAAAATGGGATGATGCCATTTTTCCAATTCCAACCTATATTTATGACCGCTGTTTTTACTCATCTGAAGGGGTTCTTAAAAAATATTCACCTATCGTAAACTGGCTGAAAAACCGAAAGGATATTTGCTTCATTGGGTACGGCTTGCCAAACAAGTGGAGAATATACAATTCACTCTCGTCCCATTCCATCCTTAAATATTACATCCCGTACACTTCAAAAGTCGAAAGTTCAGAAGAAATCTTCAGAGCATTAAATAAACATAAAAAAATTATATTAAAGCCGGAAAATGGTGCACAAGGGAGAGGTATTATTTCTCTATCTTTAAAAGGAAAACAAATGGAATTTCAAACCCATCGTCATAAAAACGTAATCCATAAAATATTTTCAAAGAAAGAGCCGTTAAATAAGTGGTTACAGCAACTACTAAATACCCATTCTTATTTAATTCAAGAGTATTTAACACTTCTTGATGAAGACATGCGGCCTTTTGATATTCGAATCTTACTTCAAAAAGATAAAGATAATAACTGGCATGAACTTGGACGTGGTGTCAGGAAAGGTCAAGTAGGTCATATTATCTCTAACCTGCACGGCGGTGCTGATGCAGAGTCCTTTAGTGAATGGCTTAATTCCATAGACAAGAGTCAACAAGAACTGCTTTTAGACGATATCCAAACGATTATTTCTCATCTGCCCGAAACACTTGAAGAAAGTTTTGGGCCATTATTTGAACTTGGAATAGATCTTGGAGTCGCAAAAGATGGTTCAATCTGGATTCTTGATACAAATTCAAAACCAGGTCATAAAACAATTTTGCAAACAAATCAAGGTGTTGAAAATACTTTATACAGCGCACCTTTAGAGTATTGCAAGCATATCGCACTGCAAAGGAGCTGATAAGAGATGTCACTATATACTGTAAAGAAATCACCCGATACTTCGAATCTTGTTCGGTTACCTCAGGGCTTATATGATCAGTTCAGCCATTATCATCAGATTTCCTTAGGTACAGAAATTTGTAATTGTGAAATAAAGCGGACGAAGGAATTTCAAACCATTTACGTATCATCCGACATTTGGGGAAAGTTGGGCATCCCCTATGAAAGCAAGGTCCATGTAATCCCACATGATGGCATTCTTCACATCGGACCATTAGTTGGTATTTTTACGGCTGGTTTTACTGGATCCATTATCAGACCAATCGGTGATAGAAGCTTATTCTTTGCAAAATTGCTTTCTACCGAGAAAAAAGTGGGTGCATTTACGTTTATCTTTGGTGCCAACCACATTAACTGGGAGTCTGGACGAATTGAAGGCCTATTCCACAGCACAGACGGTTGGAAGCAAATTGAAGTTCCATTTCCAAACGTCGTCTATGATCGGTTACCAAATCGAAAAACGGAAAATCACAATATCTTAAAAAATATTAAAAATAAGCTGCAGCATGAATACTTGATTCCCTGGTTTAATCCCGGCTTCTTTAATAAGTGGGAAATTCACCAAATTTTTAGTACCTATCCTGATGTTGCCGGGTTTCTGCCGGAAACGGTTTTAAATCCAACATTAGATTTAATTAAAGACCTGTTTTCTAAGTATAACAGTGTTTATATTAAACCGATTAACGGCAGCCTTGGGCTTGGCATTCACCAAGTCATTAAAGCAACAGACGAGGAAGAATGGTATTGTCGTTTTCGTAAAGATGAAAAAAATTATTTACGAAAATACAAAACATTAGAATCGTTGCTGCGACAACAATTCCAAAAAGAAACGCTTGAGGGCTTTATCGCTCAACAAGGCATTCCCCTATTTAGGGTTGAGGAT
>JAEWMK010000339.1 GCA_023457235.1 Bacillota bacterium | reverse complement strand
ACTTAAAGCTTACTGATGAAGAAAAGGACAAGATTGCAGCACTTTTAACAGAAAAAACAAAATAGGAGGGAACAATAATGGGGTTTAATAAGAAAAAGTGGATAACACCACTTGCCGCAGGTTTGATATCAGGCTCTTTAATTGCATCACTATTCGTTGATTTCCAAAAGCCTGCCGCAACAGACAGTTTTGCACCACCAGTTTCAAAAACGGCTGCAGAAAAGACATATGTACCACCGGGTAGTTTGGATGATTATTACCTATTTGCATCTGGTGGCCATTCTGGAAACATTTTTGTATACGGTGTCCCATCAATGAGACGTATACGTACACTGCCAGTATTTACTCCTGAATCAGCAGCGGGTTACGGTTGGAGCAAAAAAACGAAGGAAATGTTAGGAGAGTATACTTGGGGTGATCTACATCACGTTGCAATTAGTGAAACCGAAGGCGAGTATGATGGAAGAGTATTATTTGCAACAGATGTTCAAAATGATAGAGCTGCAGTAATTGATTTGCAAACGTTCCATACAGTTGATATTTTAGGACCGATTCCTAATCTTAGTGGTCCACATTGTGCGGCCTTTGTAACACCAAACTCTGAATACTTATTCTTACCGACTCGGTTCTCAAGACCACTCGATGGTGAATATGCCGAATTAGATAGATATAGTGAAGAATATAAAGGAGTTATGGCGGCTGTAAAGTATGATTTTGAAAAGAAAAAATTAGGATTAGCATGGGAAGTAATGATGCCGCCTTGGAATTATGATTTATCAGATGCAGGTAAAAAAGTATCTGATGGCTGGGCAATAATGTCTACGTACAATACGGAAGAAGCAATTACAACGCTGGAAGTTGGGGCTTCAAAAAATGATCGTGACTACCTTGTACTATTTAATTGGAGGGGTATTGAAAAAGAGGTTGAAAATGGGAATTATACAGAAGTTAATGGAGCAAAAATGTTTGACCCTGTAAAGACTCCAGGTTACGTGTTTTTGATTCCAGTAGCTAAAAGCCCACATGGTGTAGATTTTACGCCGGATGGTAAATACTTTATTTCAAGCGGTAAACTATCACCAACTTCAACTGTTTATGATTTTGAAAAGGCAATGACTGCGATTAAAAATAAAGATTATGAAGGTGAAGCTAAAGGTATGCCGGTGTTAACCTACGACTCTGTTCGCAAACATGAAGTTGAGGTTGGTCTAGGACCACTGCATACACAGTTTGATGACCGTGGAAATGCATATACTACTCTGTTTATTGATAGTGCTATCACTAAATTTAACATTGAGACTGGGGAAGTACTTGATAAAATCCCAGTTCAATATTCACCAGGCCATGCATCTGCTGCTGAGGGTGACTCTGCATCACCAGATGGAAATTGGCTAGTATCATTAAATAAGATTGCAAAGGATTCCTATTTATCTGTTGGACCATCCCATCCGGAAAGCTTACAGCTAATCGATATTTCCGGTGAAAAAATGGAGTTGGTTTATGATGCACCGGTTGATCCGGAACCCCACTATGCCCAAATGATTAAGGCGGATAAGATTAAGCCTATTAAAACCTATCCTAAAGAAGAAAATCGTCCAAATTCTGAATGGAAAGCGGAGGACACCCGTATTGAACGGAAAGGTAATGAAGTTCACGTCTATGGAATAGCTGTACGCTCCCGCTTTATTTTTGATAGTAAGAGCGATATTCCGGACCAAGTAAAGGTTAAACAGGGTGACAAGGTGGTATTCTATATTACCAATATTGATTTGGATCAAGATATCACCCATGGTTTTGGTATAACAAGATATAACCAGAATATGGAGATTCAACCTGGGGAAACAAACACAATAGAATTTGTAGCTAATAAATCAGGTGTATTCCCGATTGCATGTACTAACTTCTGCTCTGCCTTGCACCAAGAGATGACTGGATACTTGCTAGTAGAACCTAAATAATAACCTATGGGGTTCCCCCTTTTTTGAGGTAGGGGGCCCCATAAAGTTTAACTTTATTCAGAAGAAGTCTCCCACTTCTGCTAGTGGTGAGATGAGTGCAAATTAGTATTTTAATTCAGTGGGGGTACAAACCCCGGCTGAATAAAGTTAAAGCCTCCGGCGGATGCCTCAGATTTTCAGAGGTAGTTTTTCGAGCAAGCTCGAAAAAATCTGGGCACAAATACGCCAAGGCGCATTTGATTGAAGAGCTTGTATATGACGTGGAGGTTCAAAATGATGAAAACATTCATATCTCTACTTTTAATTCTTTTACTTTTTATACCAATTCATACTTTTGCTACAGATGAGGATATAAAAAGTACGGAAGAAATCCAAAAACTTATTCAAAATGCCAAAATCGGTGAAGAGATTATCATCCCAAAGGGAATCTATCGAGGAAACCTGCATATTGACAAATCTGTTTCATTGATTGCTGATGGGGATGTCACCATCATTGGGGATAGGAAAGGGGACGTTATTTCTTTTGAAGCTAATGAAATCACCTTAGAGGGGTTTACGATAAAAAATAGCGGGAGAACCTTGACAACGGATGATGCGGCTTTAAAAATACGTTCGAGCAAAAATCAAATTGTTAATAATCGTATTATCGAATCTCTTCATGGTATATACCTTGATGGTTCAAACGATAATACGATCGAAGGAAATATCATAATTGGGGATCAAACTTTAGTTTCAGCTGACCGTGGTAACGGGATTCATTTGTTTTATTCAAGCAAGAATATCATAAAAGAGAATGAGATCTATGAAACTCGTGACGGAATCTACTTCTCATTTGCTGATTACAGTGAAATTAAGGGTAATATAATTCATGATACACGATATGGTTTGCATTATATGTATTCCGATGATAATTCTTTTTATGATAATCGGTTTTATGATAATATTGGCGGCGCAGCGATCATGTATTCCAATCGGATTACGTTAGAGAATAACCATTTTTATAATAATCGTGGAATCCTTTCATTTGGATTACTTTTACAGACAGCCAATGATAATATCATCAAAAATAATCGAATGACCATGAATCAAAAAGGGCTATTTATGGATCAGTCGAATCGCAATCTAATAGCGGATAATGAAATTTCTAATAATAACATTGGAATTGAAATTTGGACTAGTTCTATTGAAAATAGTTTCACCCAAAACCAATTTAATAATAATGCATTGCAATACAGTTCAAACGGTAAACATGATGAAAATAATTGGAGTAGGGAGGGAATCGGAAACTATTGGTCTAACCATGTTCTATATGATTTGGACGGTAATGGAGTAGGGGATAGACCCTATACTTATTCCACTTCATTCGGGGAAGTGTTAGCACAAAACGAGTTGGGATATTTGTTTTTGGACAGCCCAGCTTTGAAAATCTATGAATCTGTTAAACAAACCCTTTCAAAAGATCACATGCAAATAACAGACCCACATCCGATTTTGCCTATAGATAAGAAAGGGAACGTGCATAGGCTGAATTTTATACTTCTAAGTGGTGCTGCTTTATATATAGTTTTCAAGGTAAGGAGGAAGGTTTCCAATGGAATTCGTATTAAAAGAATGGAAAGAGATGTATCGGAGTAGAATCATATTTTCATCTGTGGCGCTCATTTTTGCTATTTCCTTACTAATTATCCGACAAATGATGGGGTATAATTCCGAGATCACTTTTTCACAAATGTCTGTACCATTATTTCAAGAAAATCTTTATTTTATTCCATTACTGTCCATGATTATTGCTTCATTTTCGATTCAACATGAACAATTGCAAAAAACATTGCCAATATTATTGACGCGTTACCTTTCGCCCAATTTATTTTTTATAAAGAAATCAATTGCACTACATTTAATTACCAGTTCCACCCTAATTATTTCGTATTTTTTTGTCCTATTTTTTAGCAAATTTTTTATGCATGTTTCGATTGGAAATTTTACTTATTTCATCCTTTCAATGCTATTTATTTCTATCATTTATGTCCAAATTGGCTGTTTTTTAGGTAGCATTACTGAAAATAGAATACAACTACTTTCTTATATATTGATTATTTGGTTTTTTAGCCTGTTCGTTTACGACTTAGTTCTCATGTATTATGTACCAACGATTCAATCAAGTGACGTTTTGCTTTTTTCGATCTTTTATTTTCTTTCACCTATTAACACCATTAGGTATTTTTTATATGTTAAGCTTGGGATTTTCGATTTAGATAGTTTTCCTGCATTTTTCAATGAATTTACATTTCAGACTCCATCTCTTATTTTATTGCTTAATTTGATTTTGTTTGTAGGAGCTTTTTTCGGAGCCGGGTTGAGAGCAATAAAGAAAGGGGGAATAAAAGAATGATTCAACTTCAAGAAGTCAATCAATGGTATAAAAATTTTCAAGTACTTCAAAATGTTAATTTTCAAATAGAAAAAGGCGAAGTCTGTGTAATTGTTGGACGGAATGGGGCTGGTAAGTCGACATTGTTCCAAACGATCCTCGGATTCCTTCCTGGATATACGGGTGTTGTTAAAATTTTAAATCAGGATATAAAGGAAACAGGGAGTTGGATGAAGAAGACTTCTTTTCTTCCAGAAAAATTTATCCTTTATCCACAGTAAAGTGTTTATGAGAATCTAGCTTTTTTCAGGGATTTGTTACTAGATCCTGTCGATAATATAGAAGAGGTTCTCGAATTAACAGGCATGGAAAAACATAAAGATAAAAAAGCAAAAGACTTATCAAAGGGAATGCTTCAGCGTCTTGGCTTATGTGTTGCCTTTTTAGGAGATCCGGAGTTAATCATCTTAGATGAACCAACCTCGGGCATAGATCCCTATGGTCGAGTAGAAATTATTGATATCATTGACTCATTAAACCAAAAGGGAAAGACGATCATTTTTTCGTCACATCATTTATCTGAAATTGAAAGGGTTGGAACCCATGTCATTTTAATTGAAAATCATACGGCGATAAAAATGACAGCAAAACATTATTTAAGCGATTTTTCGAAGCAATCGAGAATGAAAATGGTGTAATACCTTTTAATTTAAGATATACTAAGAAAGTTTAATATTTTTTTTAGAAGAAGTATAATAACGGGTATAACATCAAAAAGGGAAGTTTGCGTTATGAATTGGAAACCAAATCGAAACGATAAGATGCCTTTATATAGACAAATTGCCAAATATATCGAAGACCAAATTGCGGATGGTTCATTTCCTCCAGACAAACCATTGCCTTCGGAGCGTACACTGGCCAAAGAGTTGGAAGTTAATCGAAGTACTGTTGTAACAGCGTACGATGAATTAGAAGCGAATGGGATTATTGTTAGGGAACTAGGCCGTGGGACGATGATTAGTAATGACATATGGAGAATTACCAAAAAACGTATCCCAAGTTGGAATCGCTATATTGAAGCTGGTTCGTTTTTACCTAATATACCTGTAGCTCAGCGAATACGGTTGGAAACTGAAGAAAGCAATCTTATTAATTTTGCAAGTGGAGAATTATCGGAGGATCTTTTTCCTGTTGGTTTTTTTCGTGAGATTTTGTCGAATGTAACTTTTCAGGAGGGTTTAGGATATGACCATCCTCAAGGGAATGCTACACTCCGAGAAACGATTGTAAATCATGTTAAGAAATATAGAAATATCGAGACTAATCCTGCGTCTATTCTAGTTACCTCAGGAGCACAGCAAGCATTGCACTTAGTAACCCAATGTTTGTTAAAGCCTGGGGATGCTGTTGCCTTAGAAGATCCGTCCTATAGTTATAGTCTTCCGATTTTTAAATCAGCAGGACTAAAAGTTCACCTTCTTCCGGTCGATAAGGATGGCATAAGACCGGATGATTTGTTGTCTTTACACAAAAAACACAAGATTAGGATGATATTTTTAAATCCAGCCTTTCAAAATCCAACTGGAACATTGATGCATATAAACCGTCGAAAAAAAGTATTAGAGATTTCATCTGAATATAGGATTCCAGTGATAGAGGATGATCCGTATAGCTTATCTTCTTTTTCAGGAAAAGAGATTAAGACACTCAAATCCATGGATACAAATGGTAATGTATTATACATTAGTTCCTTATCTAAAATTGTTGCTTCAGGACTAAGAATTGGTTGGATCATTGGTCCAAAGCCCGTTATCGAAAGATTAGCGGACGCAAAACAACAGGTAGACTTTGGACATGGTACCTTTTCGCAATGGATGGCCAGTGAGTTTCTTAGTTCAACCTATTTTGAAACCCATATATCTTTTTTAAGAGATCAACTACAGAAAAGACGGAATCAGATGGTACAGAGCCTTAAAAACTATTTGGAAAATGAAGTGGATTTTCATATTCCGGATGGTGGAATCCATATGTGGTGCAAAATTAATAAGGAAGTAAATGAAATACAACTACTAGAGGAATCGATTAAAAAAGGCGTAATTTATGTACCCGGTTCAATTTTAGGGTCGAAACAAGGGTTTGCTCGGTTTACATTTGCTAGAGAAAATGAAGAATCCATTGATGAGGGAATTAAAAGATTCGCTCAAGCATTAAAGAGTTTTTGAATACTTTCATGAGGATAATGTCCAATAAAAGATCGTGTAGCACTTGTTAGGAAA
>JAEWMK010000338.1 GCA_023457235.1 Bacillota bacterium | reverse complement strand
CCCCAGGGTGGTGCGAGGCATTACCTAATAAAGCGGGGCATTTTACGAAGTAATGCTTCTTATATTATGTAAAGAGAGTGATAGGCAAATAGCTTTAAGGAGGCAAGAAATCAACTAAAAGCGGTTTCAATTTCCAACTGCTTATCATCTCTATACTAACGCAATTAATAGACACCTATTCTCCGAGATGGAGTGTGATATTTCGGACTTTTGGAAAATTACTAAAGTAGAATAATAAGACAAGAAAAGATCTGAAATGTATTTTGAGAGAAGATTATTTGACAGGAAGAACCTGATGAGGATTTCACAATTGTGTATTTACTTTGTTCAACAAATAAAAATAGTAGCCAAACATGACACCTCTCGTCGAATTGTAGCAATATTTTATATGTTTTGTTGAAAATTATGTCGTAAGTATATCATGGATTCTAAAAGTTAGTAAATAGTTTTTTTGAAAATTTTTATTTATTTTAAAAATATATTTTCTCCACGGATTTTTATTTTCCCCTTTAGTTCAAGATTAAAGAGTAATTCTTCTAGCTCGTTTGTTGAAATTTTAAGGATATTTTGGGTCTCTGATATTTGTTTTGTTTTTTCTTGAAGTACTTTTAATAGTTTCTTTTCAATAGGATTGAGATTCTCTACTTCTCTCAGTTTTGGTTTGATGGATATTTGGTTGGGCTGAAACAATTTTCTTTCAGTTGTATCATGTTCCTTTAGGTTGAGTGACATTATTCCAAGATAAGGCTTAGCAATCGATTGTAAAAGTGAATTTGTACCTCTTCCATTAGGTTCATCTATACGGTTGGGAACAGCGAATATTTCTCTACTATACTTTTTTGCAAAATCCACCGTCGTTAACGCTCCACTTTTTTCACCTGCTTCAACAACGATTACCTTGTCTGACCATGCACTGATTAAGGCATTTCTTTTTAAAAAATATTTAGGATGAGCATTTGTTCCCGGTGGATATTCTGACAAAACAGCTCCATTTTCAATAATTTGTTCATATAATGAGCGGTGTTCGGGTGGATAGCAAATATCAACGCCATTTCCGAGAAAAGCTAGAGTATAGCCTTTATTTTTAAGCGCTGTTGTATGAGCATAGCTATCTATGCCTTTTGCCATCCCACTTACAATTGTCATGTTCAGTTTTGAAACTTGAGCTGCAATTTGTTGGGTAACTTTTTTGCCATAGTCTGAACATCTTCTTGAACCCACAATCGCAACTAAAGTTCTTGTTGGTCTAATCTCCCCTTTTACATATAGGACTATTGGAGATTCTAAACATGCTTTTGCAATTTCAGAATAATTTTGACTATCTATCGTTAAAATATTGATATTTTGCTTGTCACATTTGTCTTGCATGTATTTTGCTTTATCAAGAGAATGATTTGTGGTGAAGGATTGGATCGCGCGGGAGCTCAGACCTTTAATATTTTTACGTAAATCTTCTTCACTTGCAAAATAAATATTTCTGGTGTCCCATAATAGTCTAGTAATCTTTTTTGCAAAACTGGCCCAATATGAGGAATTAACGAAAGCCATAACCAGTATGTTTCTTCCATTTCATCACCAACCTTTTATAGTTTTGTAAAATAATAATTTATCGTTCGCTGATTCTAGGATTTTACAAGTTCAGCAATTTTTTAAACAACTAGAAAATCCCGCTGTTCTTTATCGATATCCCGCGACATTAAGCTGTTAACCAAATCGATCCTGCGAATGTTGGTTGAACCATCTAGGTCTGCAAACGTCCTTGCAACTTTTAAAAACCTATGTAATGTTCTCGCACTATAATGAAATCGATTATAGGCTTCTTTAATCAGTTGTTCATTTTCACTATCTAGTTCACAATATTTTTTTATAAGAGCAGGGGTTAGGTTAGCATTGGAATTTATATTAGGATAATCTTTATATCGTTTTTGTTGAAGTGCTCTCGCATTTTCTACTTTTTCTCTTATTTGCGAAGAACTTATTTTACTATAATTTTCTTCAAAGAAGTTTACTGAGGTTACATGCTTTTGAATGTCGATACGATCGAGGATCGGACCAGACAGTTTTTGACGGTAACGGTGAATTTCATAATCGGTGCATCGGCATTTATCCGTGCCATGGTAACCGCATGGACAAGGGTTCATAGCTGCAACTAACATGAAGTTAGACGGGTATGTGTTTGTATTACTAACTCTAGTTATAGTTACTTCACGGTCTTCAAGTGGTTGACGTAAGGAATCTAAGGTCTTCCGATTGAATTCCGCAATTTCATCGAGAAATAAAACTCCATTATGCGAAAGCGAAACCTCTCCCGGAGTCGCATGCTGACTGCCACCGATAAGGGCATGTTGGGAAACACTATGATGTGGGGAACGAAACGGGCGGTCAACGATCAGATTTCCTTTGTTTTTTAATAGATTAGCAACGCTGTAAATTTTCGTTACCTCAAGGGCTTCTGTCTCTGTCATTTTTGGAAGAATGGATGGAATCCTTTTTGCAATCATAGATTTACCACAGCCCGGTGGGCCTGAAAGTAAAAGATTATGATTCCCTGCAGCCGCAACAGTAATATATTTTAAGAGCTGTTCGTGCCCTTTTACATCGGAAAAGTCAAGGTTTATAGAGGAAATCGTTTGATGCGGTTGTCGTGATTTTTTTTCGGGTAGTAGTGAGCAGTTTCCTTCCAGTAAGTCTACCACTTCCTGCAAATCATTAGCGGAATAGATGTTTATCCCCTCAACCAATAGGGCCTCTTGCACATTTTCTTTAGAGACAATTAGGTGGCGAATTCCTTCATTCTTCGCCTTGATAACCATTGGCAATACACCAGATGATGGACGGATTTCAGCGTTAAGTGAAAGCTCACCAATAAAACCGAATAATTTCAGACAATCTTGGGTGACCCTGATTTGATCCGTTCTCGCCAAGATTCCGATCGCCATCGCCAGATCAAAATGGGTACCCCGCTTTTTCATATCAGACGGAGCAAGATTTATGACAAGTTTGAACAGAGGAAAATCATAACCAGCGGCTGTGATTGCGGAAACTAATCTTTCTTTTGCCTCCTTTACCGCAGCATCTCCCAACCCGACAATGGAAACCGAGGGCAGTCCATGAATAAGGTCTGTTTCGACCTCGACAATATAGCCATCGACACCTGAAATATTAAAGCTGTAAACTGTTGATGCCATTACATTTGACACCTCTTTTCTGGGATTTAAAAAATTCAATCGGACAAAATGATGATGATAGAAAGTAGAATTTTGAGGTAATTGAATGATGAAAATAGATTAGTTTATTGATAACAATAAGTATAGGTGGATTTTGTCGAAATGTAAACACAATTATTAGATTTTTTATAATATTATTCCAATTTATTGTTATATAAAAAAGACCATTAAAGTTAATTAATGATCTCTGCTAATTCGCCCCTTTCCCCACTTGCGTAAATGTAGCCTTCTTCGTAGTCAGGATGGTCGGATTTAATTTTGTACCATGTGCCGTCGTTTCTTTTTATCTCTTCGAGCACTATCATGCCAACACCGGCATATCGATGTTCATATAGTAGTTTGTCACTTGTATTTGGACCGCTTCTCACGTTTAATGAAGGAACCTTGCTAAGCGCGATTTTATAGCTGTTCCAATCATCTTTTCCTAAATACTCATCAATAACATACATGCGGCCGGCCACTTTTTGGCCCCAGTATGGATCTGATGCATAGAATAAATTGACACCGACGCCTTTATGTCCTAGGAATGAGCCGTTGTAAAAACTGCGTTCCCCAGGTGTTAAGTAGTTTTGCTTCACATATTTTGCTGCATATAAGATACATTCTTCAAAACTATTAAACTGCATTGCATTGTTATAGGCATCTGCATCAATTGCCTTAATGCCATACAGATTAAATTTGTCTGTGGCTATTTTGCTTGTACCCCAAGCACTTTCATGAATTGCATGGGCCAACAAGTATAACGCGTTTACGCCTGTTTCTTCCTCAGCCTCTTTAAAAACCTCTCCTAAACCGATAAGCGGTGATGTTGGTTTTTGGGACCGTATATAATCATCAAGGTCCCGAGCGGAATAGTTGGTTTCTGAAAGCAATGGCAAATAGTTAAAATATTGAAGGTATGTGCCTTCTGTAAAAGTTTTGCCGTCAAAACTATAGGCTTTTTCCCCTTCTTTCAAAAATTTAGGGGCCGGTCCAAAAATATAGCTTCCAAGCACACCATTTTCCGTAATATAATGACGCAAATATCCCGATGAAACCTTATAATAGGTTCTACTTTCTACTTCGTCTTCGGGAACAATTTTTACATCAGCCTTATTTACATAGCCGACTACGCCCGCTAACTCTACTTCTACCTTGTTGCCAACCAACTCGAGGAATTTCATTTCTGTGCCGACATTAACATATGTGCGGACCCGCTTCATTCCATCTTCATAAACATTTATAAGCTTTGTTGCAATAACAATATTGTCTTTGCTTGTATCCACTTTTCCGTTGTCAGCGCCAGCATTATTTCCCGTTTGCTCTTTTGATTGTTCTTCTTGTTTTTCTTTTTCAGCTTCCTGCTTCTGCTTTTCTAGTTCAGCCTGCTGTTTTTCTAGCTCTTCTTTTTGCTTTTCTTGCTCTTGTTTTTCAAGAAGATTATACATCTTATAGATTACAGCGGCTGTCTGTGCGCGGGTAACTCCTTCTTTAGGACGGAAGGTGTTGTCGTCATAACCGCCCATGATTTCATACGCAAAAATAGGTTGAAGCGCTTCTGCGTATTTTATATCTTTAGCATCATTAAAACTAGGAGTTTGTACAGGACTTTCATTCAAACCATTCGATGTTAAAACTCGACTAACAATCAGTGCAATTTCTTCACGTGTTAAAGTCCGGTTAGGCAAAAACTTTCCATCACTAACACCATTGATGTAACCTGCAGCTGCGGCATTGTGAACTTCTGCACCCAATGGATGGTTCACAGTATCAGTAAAAGTTTTAGTATTTGCAGCTGGTAGTTTCAAAGATCTGTTTAAAAAAGCTGCAAACTGAGCCCTAGTCACGAGCTGGTTGGGTAAAAAATTTCCCTTCCCATCACCATTCATAATTTGCAAGGATTCAAGAGAACGCATTTCTCTTTCAAAATAATGTCCGGTGATATCATCATTCGCTGAAACTGAAATCGCTTGAACACTTGTCGTTGTAAGCATAATGGCTGTTAATGCTGTTACTAACTTTTTGTTTTTCATGGATGCCGCCTCCTTTGGTTAAATCAAATTCTCCTTGGTCAAAAATCGTATGTATACCGGATGAAGCTGGTTGGTCTGGCACCAAAACATCGCATTGATAATACCAGACCACTCCCATTCTATTCCGGACTTGCTTCTACTCTACTGATACGACTGCAAAATCCTCATTATTTCCTTGACTCACCAATGCACGATAAAGAAAAGTAACAAATTCCCCTCTTGTGACAGCTTTTTCTGGAGAGTATGTTGTTTTTGTTGTGCCACCTGCTAAGCCAGCTTGATAGAGTTTTAGAATATCATTAGCAAATGGTGATTTTGAAACGTCTTGAAACGGTGTAACAGCTTCAGCTCCTGGTTCAGCAGCAACATCTTCAGCCTGCAATCCAAAAGCCCGAACTAGTAAAGCCGCCATTTCGCCCCTTGTTAACACATCACCTGTACCAAAGTGATTCTGCGATTTTCCATTCATAATGCTAGCTTTTTTAACAGCCGCTACTGACGAATAATAATACTCACTCTTCTTTGCATCTGAAAAACCTGGGTCTACAACGCCCTCTGTATCTAATCCTAGTATTCTAGCAAAAAATACTGCCGCTTGTTCCCGAGTAAGCTGAGCCCCAGGTCCAAACTTTCTTTCGCCAATTCCTTTTAAAAGTCCTTCATTATAAAGGGCCGTCGCAGAATTTGCAAAAAAGTCCGTTGCTTTTATATCTGAAAAAGTTACCTGATTTGGATCCTTTTTCTCTATTTTATCAGACGTCTTAAACGATAGCACATAGTCTTTTATGCCTGAATCAATTTTTAAAAGATAACTAGAGTACGGTTTTAATAGTTTTGTCGGTGTTATTTTAAAACCTTCTAATGAGGTCGGCTCTACATTGATTTCAACATTTTTTCCACCTAACTCTATTAATGAAATTTTTTCCTTCAATTTATCTGCTGAAAAAACTCCATTCAAATGGACTGCGATTTCGACATTAACCGGCACAGCCTCGCCAAATTTCTGACCTGATAACGTTGCCGTCTCCTCATCTAAAAGCAGCATGTCCCGATGAGCAACCATCAGCTCCTCGCCAATTTCCGTTTCCACATCCGGTTTAATACCGATTCCATTAATTACATATCCATCAGGCGTATAAAACTGGGCAACTGTCATTTTGAAAAAATTCCCGCTGGAAAGCTCAAACACAGTTTGTGCCACACCTTTTCCGTAAGTGGTCTGGCCATAAAGCCGCGCAGCTTTTTGATCCTGAACTGCCCCAGCCAAAATTTCAGCAGCACTAGCACTTTCTGAATTAATCAGTAAAAAAATCGGACCAGTTAGCTGCGGATTTTGTTTATTAGTCGTAAAAGAATTGGCAGCATGATCCTGCCCTTCAACGACCAAAGCTACCTCAACGCCTGGAAATAACCCCGCAACATCCTGAGCTGTATCCAAATAACCACCGCCATTATCACGGATGTCAACGATCCAACCATCAACCTGGCCAACACTTTTCATGGCCTTTTGCAGCTCCGAAACAGAATCCTCATTAAAACTATTTAAACGTAAAAACCCGATATTGCCGCCAAGCCAAGCGGACTCCACCGTTGGCGCAATTTCAGTCATAGCCCGGTTCACATCAATTGCTATCGTTTCATTCGTTTTAGGACGAAAAACCTTCAGGTGGGCCGTCGTACCCGGGCTCCCTAGCAAATATCCTTGCGCCTCATCAATCGTTTTTCCAGTCAAACTCGTCCCATTTACTTCAATTATAATATCATCCAATTGCAGCGCGGTCTTAATCGCCGCACCGGTTTCAAACAGATACACAACCTTAACCCCTTGATCATGCTGCTCACCAATAATCCCGATGCCAACATAATTCATATCTATCGCTTTTATAAATTCATCAAACTCTTGCTTCGTAAAAAATTCCGTGTACGGATCCAGCTCCCGAAGAATCTCACCAATCGTCGGCTTGTCCAAAATCTCCTGACTAACAGGCACATAATACCCGTCTTTGATAATCTCACGAATTTCATCAATATCATCCGCAAAAACAACGGATTGGCAGGCTAATATAATAGAAAATAATAATAAAGCCCATAATCTCTTCTTTTTTAAAAAAAACAAACCTTGCATAAAAGTACGTCCTCTCAAATTATGACATTATCTATATACTGTTCTATTATAGTACCACTAAAC
>JAEWMK010000337.1 GCA_023457235.1 Bacillota bacterium | reverse complement strand
ACTGTTGGCCATGCTAAATCACCAGTTCCACGAGATGGAATGACCTTTGTTCCTTTAATCATTATCTTCTTTGTTGGTTCCTTCACAATCGCTTCATCCACGACTACCTTTTTAACTATCGAACCATTCTGCTCAATAATGGAGTATCTTGCAACCTTTTCTCCATTAACACCTTCTTGCTTAACTTTTGTTGTACCTTTAAATACGTTTTTATCCTCGATGACCTCTGTTTCGAAAGGAATAACTTCATTTCGCACAGCATTTTTTTCAACTACTACATGAACTAACGGTTCGTATGACTGTATGTTCACTTCATCCCCAATATGTATGGTTGCCTCTTCATCTAAATTTGGATTCAATTTAAGAAATTGCTCTAATGTTAATCCATTATCATTTGCTATTTGACCTAATACTTCCCCTTCTTTTACTACATGCTTCTTCGGCTTTAGAGTACCTTTTACTAATAGCTCCACTGCTTTATCAACAGATAAAATATCTTCCGGAACAACTTTCTCAGCGGCTGATGTAACATTTTCTTCTAGATGAACGTCAATATATACGAAGTCTTCATATTTAACTTCTTTTGAACCATTCTCCAGCTCAGTCAGAACTTTTTCTGGAACATATTTCATCTTTAACTTTTTAATAACTTGGTCAGCCTCTTCTTTATTGGTTACAAATGCAACAGCCTTGCCGTCAACGGCAATTCCTTCGGCATTTGCCAATACATGAAATGAACTATTTACATTTTTAATGGCTTCCTTATTATCGTATAGAGGTGTATATACTCTTTCTGGTACATATGTAATTTGATCAGCTAAAGAAAAATCTAATTCACTATATGTATTTTCAGCATCTTTAATTTTTTTCTTTAGTACATCATTAATTACGGTCTTATCACTTACAGTACCGAGCAAATTGCCTTCTGAATATAAGTGGTATACAGTATTAACATCTTTATCTTTATCGTTAGCAGCATATACAGAACCAATTGACAAAGTAGCAACGACAGAAGTTGCGATTATTGCCTTTTTAATAGATTTATTGGAATGAGGTGGTTGGAATAGTCGTGTCATATTAGCAGTCATCTTTTGTAAAAATTGAACCACGGAACTTCCTCCTATGTTTCATCCTACTCCTTCTTTCTGTAAAGAAAATTTCAGAATTTTTTTAATGGAACATGCCCATATTTCACCTTTTTTAATTTACCATAAATTAATCTAAAACTCTACCAAAATCCTAAATTTGTCGAAAATACCCGAAAATAGAAATAGGCTATACCATATGTAGTGTACCACCACATATAATACCCAGATATAGCTCTAGATATTATATGTGGATGTTACACCTATTTAGGACAGCCAATTTTAAAAATTATATTTTCACTGTCTAGCTCCAGCGCCCAGCGACTCGTAAACTTCGCCCATCTCCCTACGATAAGTCAACATCGAATCGCTATTGCTCTTCGTGTTTCCTTTATCTCAGTCGGTGGGCTCCAGTTTATACGTCGCTGAACGGGCGCTTACGCTTTTCTATTTTGAAGCGTAAACGCTGCGAATCACATTTGTTTGGTTTCTGTCAGGACCTACTGAAAAAACAGAAAGTGGAATACCTGTTAATTGTGAAACACGTTCAACATAATGGCGTGCATTTTCAGGAAGCTCATCTAGCTTTTTAACACCAGTTATATCTTCAGTCCAGCCTGGCATTTCTTCGTAAACTGGCTCACATTCTGCTAAAATCTTTAAGCTTGCTGGAAACTCTTCAATAACTTCGCCTTTATATTTGTAAGCAACGCAAATTTTTAATGTTTCAATGCCTGTTAAAACGTCAATGGAATTTAATGATAAATCTGTAATTCCACTGACACGGCGTGCATGACGAACTACTACGCTGTCAAACCAGCCGACACGACGTGGGCGGCCTGTTGTTGTTCCATATTCACGACCAACTTCACGAATTTGATTGCCAATTTCATCATGAAGTTCAGTTGGGAATGGGCCATCGCCGACACGTGTTGTATAGGCCTTACAAACCCCAACAACATGGTTGATTTTTGAAGGACCGACACCAGATCCAATTGTAACTCCACCAGCAACTGGATTTGATGATGTAACAAACGGATATGTACCTTGGTCAATATCTAACATAACCCCTTGTGCACCTTCAAATAATACACGTCTTCCCTCATCAAGGGCATCATTTAATACAACAGATGTGTCACATACGTATTTCGCAAACTGTTGTCCATAGTTATAATATTCATCTAAAATATCTTCAATTTTAAAGCCTTCTGCATCATATAGCTTTTCAAGAATGCGATTCTTTTCCGCTAAGTTCTGCGTTAGCTTTCTTTCAAATTCCTCACGGTCTAATAAATCAGCAATTCTAATGCCAATACGGGCTGCTTTATCCATATAAGCCGGGCCAATCCCTTTTTTAGTAGTACCTATTTTGTTAGCACCTTTTCGTTCTTCGTCTAACTCATCAATTTTAAGATGATAAGGCAGGATAACATGAGCGCGATTGCTAATTCTTAAATTATCAGTATTTACGCCTTCGTTATGTAAGTATTGTAATTCCGTTACTAACGCTTTAGGGTCAATAACCATTCCGTTTCCAATTACACAAATTTTATCGTTAAAGAAAATTCCTGATGGAATTAAATGTAGTTTATACTTTTTGCCACCAAATACAATCGTGTGACCTGCATTATTTCCACCTTGGTAACGAGCAACGACCTCTGCATTTTGTGATAGAAAGTCAGTAATCTTTCCTTTACCTTCATCGCCCCATTGTGATCCTACTACTACTACTGAAGACATTTTTGTCTGCACCTCCGAATATGAATACGGCATAATTTTTTCAAAAGTTTATTGCCACTGTGTTAAGTATAAGTATAAGTTTGCCTAAAGAATGCAAATAAATACCAAAGTAAGTGTAACAATATACAACTTCAAAGTCAATTAAACACGAACAATTTTTATAGGATGTTATTTTTTTGTTCGTGATATACAAAAAAACAACCCAATGCTTAAGCACTAGGTTGCATGTCTCGATGTCGTTCTAGATTAACGAATTTATTATATTCCTTTACAAACGCAAGCTCTACAGTCCCTACAGGGCCGTTACGCTGCTTGGCAATGATGATTTCAATTATATTTTGGTTTTCTGTTTCTTTATCATAGTAATCATCACGGTATAAGAAAGCAACAATATCCGCATCCTGCTCAATACTTCCCGATTCACGAATATCTGACATCATCGGGCGCTTATCCTGACGTTGCTCAACACCACGGGAAAGCTGTGACAACGCAATAACCGGAACACTCAATTCACGTGCCAATGCTTTCAGAGATCGTGATATTTCTGATACTTCCTGCTGACGATTCTCACCTGATCGTCCGCTGCCTTGAATTAATTGCAAGTAATCAATTAAAATCATACCAAGTCCGTGTTCCTGCTGTAACCGGCGGCACTTGGAGCGGATTTCGTTAATTCTAACCCCTGGAGTGTCATCGATATAAATACCTGCATTCGATAGACTCCCCATCGCCATTGTGAGCTTTTTCCAATCATCTTCTGACATTTTTCCAGTTCTTAAGGCTTGTGCATCAATATTTCCTTCCGCACACAGCATCCTCATAACAAGCTGCTCTGCACCCATCTCTAGACTAAAAATCGCTACATTTTCATCCGTTTTCGTGGCAACGTTCTGAGCAATATTCAAGGCAAAGGCTGTTTTACCAACTGATGGACGGGCCGCGACGATAATTAAGTCATTGCGTTGAGATCCAGCTGTCATTCGGTCCAAATCAACGAAGCCGGTTGGAATTCCCGTTACATCCCCTTTGCGGTTATGAAGGACCTCGATATTATCATAAACGTTAGCCAACACATCTTTAATATTTCGAAAACCGCTCGTATTTTTTCGATTTGCGACTTCAAGAATCGATTTTTCGGCGTCATTTAATAATGCTTCCACATCATCTTCACTATTAAAGCCGTCGGTAACGATGACTGTCGCAGTACGAATAAGTCGTCTTAAGATTGATTTTTCTTCGACAATTCGGGCGTAATACTCTATATTGGCAGCTGTTGGAACAGCATCAGCTAAATCACTCAAATATTGAAGTCCACCGACTTCTTCCAAAAGCTTTTTGTCAGCAAGTTCTGAAGTCACTGTTACGATATCAACCGGCTCGCCCTTTTCTGAAAGATCAAGCATAGCGGTAAATATTTTCGAATGGGCTGTTCGATAGAAATCGTCAGGTACCAGAATTTCTGAAGCAGTTGTTAAAGCCGATGGCTCGAGAAAGATTGCACCAATTATTGCTTGTTCCGCTTCGAGATTATGCGGTGGTGTCCGATCAGCATATAGATCGCTCATGTGTGCACTGCCCCTCTCATTTATGGTTATTCTTACATTTGAAAAGAGGCTGTCCAGAATCTTTGTGGCAGCCTCTTTTCAATAATTTACGTTTATCTGTCTAGCTCCAGTGCCCAGCGACTCGTAAAACTTCGCTCATCTCCCTACGATAAGTCAACATCGTCTCACTCTGTTCGTCGTGTTTCCTTTATCTCAGTCGATGCGCTCCAGTTTTTTCGTCGCTAAACGGGCCCTTCCGCTTTTCTACTTAGTTTCTTTTACATGTACCTTTAATGTAGCTGTAACCTCATGATGGAGTTTAACCGGTACATTTGTAACACCTAGTGAACGAATGGAATCATCTAGATCTAATTTACGTTTATCAATTTTAATGCTGTAAGCTTTGTTAAGCTCATCTGCGATTTGTTTTGACGTGATTGAACCGAATAGTCTACCGCCTTCTCCTGATTTAGCAGATAGCTCTACAGTAAGCTTTTCGAGCTTATCTTTTAATACTTTTGCTTCTTGCAATTCTTCAGCAGCTTCACGCTCCTGTTTTTTCTTCTGCGCCTCTAATGATTTCATATTTGCGGGTGTTGCTTCAAGGGCAAAATTATTCTTTAAAAGGAAATTATGGGCATATCCGTCAGCAACATTCTTAATTTCACCCTTTTTTCCTTTTCCTTTAACATCTTGTAAAAATATAACTTTCATTATTTTTTTCCCCCTTCGAGATAATCATCGATAGCATCTTTTAATAATTGTTCAACTTCATCAATTGTTTTTCCTTCAATTTGAGTGGCTGCATTTGTTAAATGACCGCCCCCGTTTAAACTCTCCATAATGAGTTGAACGTTAACATCTCCTAGTGAACGAGCACTAATACTTATTTTACCATCTTGCCTTTTAGAAATCACAAATGAGGCAATCACATTATTCATTGTTAATAATGCATCTGCTGCTTGTGCTATTAATACTTGACCAAAAGTTTGATCGGCTCCTGCCTTCGCAATAGCAATCCCCTTTTTATAGATTTTGCTATTTTCAATTAGCTTTGACCGTTTAATATATTGGTCTAAGTCTTCCTTTAGGAATCTTTGGACTAGTACCGTATCGGCACCATGAGAGCGTAAATAGGAGGCTGCATCAAAGGTCCGAGAACCGGTTCGCAATGTAAAACTTTTCGTATCAACGATGATCCCTGCTAATAATGCCGTTGATTCTAACATATCAATTTTTAACGTTTTCGGTTGATATTCTAATAACTCAGTAACAAGTTCTGATGTAGAGGATGCATAAGGCTCCATATACACCATAACTGGATTCTCAATGAAATCTTCACCGCGGCGATGGTGGTCAATTACGACGACATTATCAAGCTTATTTAACAGCCTCTGGTCAATGACCATCGATGGCTTATGAGTATCAACTACAACTAGTAAAGAATGGTCTGTAGCAATTTCTAAAGCCTCTTCAGGTGAAATAAATCTTTTCCATAACTCACCTTTCAATCTTACTTCAGCCATTAATCTTTGGACACCTGAATCAATATCGTTTTCATTTAGAACAACATAGCCTTCTGTGCCATTTGCCTCTGCAACCTTTAGAATCCCGATCGCTGCCCCAATCGCATCCATGTCAGGCGCTTTATGTCCCATTATAAAAACTTTATCACTAGCTAGCACCCACTCACGGAGGGCATGGGAGATTACTCTTGCTCTTACCCTTGTACGTTTCTCCATTGGATTCGTCTTGCCGCCATAAAACTTCACTTTTCCATTCAGGCTTTTAATCGCAACCTGGTCGCCACCTCGACCGAGGGCAAGTTCCAAACTGGATTGCGCCAAACCTCCGAGCTCCGGCAAATCAGAAGAATCACTGCCAATCCCGATGCTAAGCGTCAACGAAACGTTTTGTTTTGTTGTTAATTCCCGAACTTCATCTAAAATATCAAATTTTGTTTTTTCCAGCTGGGTCAAAATTAATTGATTAAACACCGCAATAAAACGGTCTGACGACGTTCTCTTAAGGAAAATACCATATTTACTGGCCCAACTATTAAGGATAGAGATCACCTTGCTATTGATTGTACTTTTGGTTTGATCATCCATTCCTTGTGTCACATCATCATAATTATCTAAAAAGATGATTGCTAATACAGCTTTTTCTTCCTCGTATAATCGTTCAATTTCCTCTTGGTCGGTTATGTCGAAAAAGTATAGAAGTCTTTCATCTCGTTTAATATGAACGTGAAATATTTGTCCGCTTAAAATTATTTTATCATGATCTGCTTCACCTTTTAAAAGTGAAATCATACCTTCAGATATTGTATTTAAATGGCGCCCAATTAACGTTTCCTCATTTAGAACATCTGCTAAATAAGGGTTAGACCACTCAATCTGATGCTCCTCGTTATACAATAGAATTCCAATAGGCATTTCCAGCAGCGCTTCATCGCCAACTTTTTTTACACGATGGGATAATGTTGAAATATACTGTTCCATCTCTTCATACAAATAAAGTTCATATCTTAATAAGTAATAAGCGATAACTCCCATGATTACAAAGGAGATTACCCCAAACACCCACTCGTAATAGGCTATCACTGCCATCATGGCAATGGATAAGATCAAGAAGAGAATAAACGGAATGCTTCGCCATCGTTTTTTGATTGAATTTGGCATATCTTCATCTCCACATCATTGTGGGTCTTTCATGCGCTTCCGCAAATTAAACCCTAAATCAATTATACCTAAGATTCTTATTATAGACAGTAGAAAAGTCATAAACAAAGATAGAATTACGATAAAAACAGGTATCGTTAAGGACTTTTTACTTATGTGAAAGTAAAAAAAGATAAATGAAAACCCTTGTATTGTCATTATTATTTCAAGAACAATAAATAGGTTAATAATAATTGTAAAAAGTATTGTGCCCTGTTCCGGTCCTGTCATAAAAATAATGGTGACAATTAAATAGTACCATAATAAGCTTTTTGGAAAAGTCCATCTTCTTATTGGAGGGAATGTACTTATTTCATATTTAAATCTTTTTAATATTTGATTTGCAAAAAGTTGTGCAACAAAGGCTAATACGATACCTAAAATGACCATTGCACTTGGAACGATGTAAGAAATCATCTCAATGGATCGATACATCATTTCAAATTGATCTGTAGGTTGTCCTAGTGATGTTACCATTTTTTCAGCTGTTTCCATCGATTGATACATCATCTTTTTCGTATCTTCGATGAAATTTATTTGAAAGAAGACATTAGTAATAATGAACAACAGAACAAAGTTTGCGATGAAGCCAAGGCTCCCACTAAGTAATATGGCATAAGCACCTTTTTTTAATGAATATATGTATCCCATAATAAGACCGGTTATTCCAAACAGAAGGGTAATCGGCAGCGTTGCGATTGAACCAACCATATATGTAATAAATAATGCGACTGTTAACATTAATAGCCCTTTTTTCAATGTATGTCGGGTAACATAAATGACAAAAGGAACTGGAAGTATAAAAAGAAAGAAACTACCGATGATCGGTATAAATAAGACTGCTAATAAAAGAATAGAATATAATGCTGTTAATATAGCCCCTTCAGTTATTGAACGTATTGAATTCAAATCTTCACCTCATATATCCCTTATTTTCCATTCTCTGTATGGACTATTTTATGTATTTATTACGTCAGTTTCAAGAAATTGAAAAAAAGGCAGCAAGATAATCCTGCTGCCTTTTTAAAACTCTATGAATAGAATTAATCGTTAACGTATGGTAACAACGCCATTTGACGTGAACGCTTGATAGCTGTTGTTAATTTACGTTGGTATTTTGAAGATGTTCCAGTTACACGACGAGGTAAAATCTTACCACGCTCTGAAACGAAACGTTTTAATAGATCTACATCTTTATAGTCGATGTGTGTAATACCATTCGCTGTAAAGTAACATACTTTACGACGCTTTTGGCGACCTTTACGTGCTCCACCCATTGCCATTTTGCATTACCTCCTTTTAAAATTACTTTATAAGTAATCCTCATATTATATTGTCTAATACTAAGGACTTAGAGTTTTTCAAATCTCAAAGCGAGTTCCCCACTTACCAAAGAGAAGAAATCATTCCCCTTTTGGTCAATTTATAGATTTCACATAACAAAAATATAAATTGCAATAGTGGTGCTATTTCACTCCTAAATTACTCATGTAAAAAAACAGTGGTGATAATCCTATAAAAAATCTAATAAATCTCCAACAGATTACTCACCTTTTACATCCTACGAAACTTTATAACATAAGTTTTTTCACATGTATTACACATTACTCACCTACACGGTGGCTAAAACGGTAAGTCATCGTCTGATATGTCAATCGGTAATCCATCATCTTTAAATGGGTCATCATCGACAGTAGAAAAATTATCGTTCGAGCGTTGATTCTGATTTGGACGATATCCGCCACCCGATGGTTTTTGGCCTCCATAACCTTGTCCAGATCCGAAGTTTCCACCACCAGGGCTTCCTCCTCCAAATCCATAAGGATCAGATTGACCGCCTCCTTGGCTAGCACCTTTAGGTTCCAAAAATTGCACGCTATCTGCCACAACTTCCGTTACATATACCCGGCGGCCATCTTGTCCCTCGTAATTACGAGTTTGTAAGCGGCCATCGACACCAGCCAAACTGCCCTTTTTCAGGAAGTTCGCTACATTTTCAGCAGGACGGCGCCATATAACACAGTTAATAAAATCTGCTTCACGCTCACCTTGTTGATTAGAAAATGTACGATTAACAGCAAGTGTAAATTGGGCAACAGCAACTCCGTTTGGAGTATAGCGCAATTCAGGATCTTTCGTTAACCTGCCAACGAGTACCACGCGGTTTAACATCAGAATCACTCCTTAATGGAAATTCAAAACTCAATTAATTACTTATCTTCTTCACGTACTGCGATGTGACGGATGATGTCTTCGCTAATCTTCGCTAAGCGGTCAAATTCGCTGATCGCTTCTGGCTTCGCCACAACGTTAAGAAGCATGTAATAACCTTCACGGAAATCGTTGATTTCGTAAGCTAAACGACGCTTACCCATGTCAGTTGACTTAGCGATTTCAGTTCCTTCGTTCGTTAAGATGTCGTTAAAACGATCGATTACAGCTTTCTTTGTTTCTTCTTCAACGTTTGGACGAATGATGTACATAATTTCATATTTACGCATATCTTTCACCTCCTCTTGGACTAAACGGCTCACTTTTAAAAAGGAGCAAGGAGCAATATATTCATATAATTACTCACGAATCAAAATTATACCATGATTAAAGGGCGTGTGCAAGTACCTGTCCAAAATGAAATAAGGCTCCATATATCAAATCGCCTTTGGTGTATACGTTCATTAAGTGATTCAGTGGAATCAAACCCATTCACGCATAACCAAAGGCGATTTTTTAATTGATGCTTGGAACCCTACACATTAAATCTAAAGTGCATGACGTCTCCGTCTTGAACGATATACTCTTTTCCTTCAAGGCGGACTTTTCCCGCTTCACGAGCAGCCGTCATTGAACCACCTGCCAGCAAGTCTTCATAAGAAACTGTCTCTGCACGGATAAATCCGCGCTCAAAGTCTGTATGAATAATCCCTGCGCATTGTGGTGCTTTCATACCTTTATTAAATGTCCATGCTCTTACTTCTTGTACACCAGCTGTGAAATACGTTGCTAAGCCAAGTAATGAATATGCTGCTTTAATCAACTGGTCTAAGCCAGATTCCTTGATTCCTAGTTCTTCAAGGAACATTTGCTTTTCTTCACCATCTAGCTCAGCAATCTCAGATTCAATTTTTGCACAAATAACGATTACTTCAGCATTATCTTTTGCGGCAAATTCCCGAACCTTTTGAACATACTCGTTTCCTGATGTATCTGCTACCTCATCCTCACCAACATTTGCAACGTAAAGCATCGGTTTGATCGTTAATAGATGAAGATGTTTTACAAGCTTCATTTGCTCTTCAGTAAATTCTACTGTACGAGCCATTCTTCCCTCTTCAAATGCTTCTTTAAGCATAACAAGAACTTCATGTTCAGCTGCAGCATCTTTATCTTTTTGCTTCGCTAATTTACCGACACGCTCAATACGCTTGTCCACTGATTCAAGGTCAGCTAATATTAATTCTAAATTAATAGTCTCGATGTCTGAAATTGGATCTACTTTGCCCGCTACATGTGTAATTTCATCATCTGCGAAACAACGAACAACCTGACAAATCGCATCCACTTGGCGAATATGGGATAAAAACTTATTTCCTAAACCTTCCCCCTTACTCGCGCCTTTAACGATTCCTGCGATATCTGTAAATTCGAATGCTGTCGGCACCGTCTTCTTCGGCTTTACTAATGATGTTAATTTATCCAAACGCTCATCCGGTACTTCAACAATCCCCACATTAGGATCGATTGTACAAAAAGGGTAGTTTGCTGATTCAGCACCTGCCTGTGTAATTGCATTAAAAAGCGTTGATTTTCCAACGTTCGGAAGACCAACGATTCCGGCTGTTAAACCCATTAACCATTCACTCCTTAATAAAATCTTCGTTCTAAGTATTCTTAACCAATTATAGGAACTGTTCCTTAAAAGCGCAAGCATTGATTAAAAGGAAACAAGCCAACTATTGCCTAAGAATCCGGTGCAATAATTGACTTGCCTCATTAATTAACCTCTTCTTGTTTAACAAGGATCTTCTTTAATTTTCTTGTGAACTCTTTTCGGGGTATTAAAACACTATGATCACAGCCTTCGCATTTAATGCGAATGTCCATGCCGAGGCGAATAATCTTCCAACGGTTAGTTCCACATGGATGCTGCTTTTTCATTTCTACAATATCATTTAGACCAAAATCTTTATCAACCATTTTGCTCCCCCTTCATTTATTCACGATCACAATTTGTGTTAGACTGCTTGTTTCTATTTTACCAATTTTCCGTTACCATTTGTAGCGATTTGCGATAGGATACAACAAAAGTGCGGCCAACATATATAAATTTAACAGTCCATATAAAGGATAAAGAACGGCAACTAATGTTGAAAACCCAAACGTTGTTAATGGCACCATCACTATAAGTATAATGAATGCCAAAAGCCATAATGGCATGGATGTTTTCTTTCTAAATCGGGTGGTCAAACCGACAACTCCCGAAGCGGCTGTTGTATAAATGGCACACCATAGAACAATGGACATTAATATTAACATAATATAATGATAATTTTTTAATATTGCAAATAAAGGAATTTCATAAAGTACTATATCCGAAGCCATTTGGGTCAATATTTCGTTATAGATAAATGTTAAGCCTCCTAATATTCCCCCGCTTCCCAAACTTGCAATCCAAATTTCACCCTCATGCCTGATTTCTTTTCCGATTGCTGCAAGGACGGCAACCAATGGCAAGATATTTAAAGATGTAAACGTAAAAGCTGAAGGCCAATTCCCCTGCTCCCGCCAATCAATAATGATTGGCTGTCCATATTTTAACGTGAATGAAAGAAGAGCTCCGATTAAACCGGCAACTAATAATGGAATGATAAAAGCATTAATGGATACCATTCCTTGAATATCCCAGACAAATAAAAACACTAATAAAATAACTGTAACGGCAATCCCAACCCAAAACGGCAAATAAAATACTTCTAAGGCTGCCCCTGCTCCAGCCAACATCACAACCGTAACTGAAAATAAATACAATACAATCATTAAATCATATAAACCAGCCAATTTCTTTCCTAACAAAGTCTCCAATACTGGCAAATAGTGAACGGTTTTCTTTTCATAACTAATTTTCATAATAAAATAACAGCAGATTATAAATAATACGGTAAATAGTAAAATAGCAAGTCCACTTTCATACCCAAAAAATTGCCATATTTCTCGTCCCGATGCATATCCTGCGCCAATTGTCGTACCCATGATCAAAAACATCCATTTAAGACCGGCTTTCCACATTATTTATCTTCCTTTCAATTAATTTATTATCAACTTTATGTATAGGAACTTAATAAATTCCGTATACTGTTACTACTATTAAAGAGGAGTGAATCCTATGAATCTAAAACCAAAGTTTTTTGAAAAAAAAGAGGCCTCCTCCTACCGTATTTCTTACGAAGAGCAAAATGCCCCTTTATATATTGGCGAAAAATTAGTTGAGCTTTTGCCACACCATATTCTTCAACCTGTCATTATTGCTTGTATTGGAACTGACCGCTCAACTGGGGATGCGCTTGGACCATTAATCGGAACAATTCTTCATGAAAAAAAGCCTGCTCATTTCCATGTATACGGTACACTTGAGAATCCTATTCATGCTGTTAATCTAGAAGAGCAATTAGAATTAATAATTAATACACATCGGAATCCTTTTATTATTGCAATTGATGCATGTTTGGGAAGATTAAAAAGTGTTGGGGATGTGACTTTAAACGTCGGTGCATTGAAGCCTGGGGCTGGTGTTAACAAACAACTTCCACCTGTTGGAGAGGTTCATTTAACTGGAATCGTAAACGTTAGTGGATTTATGGAGTTTTTTGTTTTACAAAACACGAGGTTAAATCTTGTTATGAAAATGGCACAAACAATGGCAAGCGGCATTTTGGAAGCGGATCAATTATTAAATATCAAAAAAAATCCCCTACTTCGCAGGTAGGGGCAAGATTCAAAAAAAGCAGATTACATTACAAATTGATGGTAAAAATATTGTCCAGCAACTAAAAGGGCAACTACAAAGATTGCGGGCAGCATATTAGCAACGCGTATTTTTGTAATTTCCAACATATTTAAACCAATGGCTAAAATCATAATCCCACCAGCAGACGTCATCTCAATAATAAAGGCATCCATAATTGGATCTGGAATCCATTGTTCAATTTGGGTTGCAAATAAGGCAATCATTCCTTGATAGATCATAACCGGAAATGCCGAGAATAGA
>JAEWMK010000336.1 GCA_023457235.1 Bacillota bacterium | reverse complement strand
GAACGTGAGCGTGCCGGCTTCGGCGTGCAGGTCGCGGCTCGATCGTCCGAGAAAAGGTTCGCGCGACATGAGCTCGGGGCGCTCGGGAGCGAAGTGGAACTCGGCCGAGCAACGGCCCATGGTCAAGAACATCAGGTGCGCGCCCACGAGCCCTGACGAGTTGGCAAGGCCATCAGGAAAGAGCTTCGACCGTGAGTTCAGGAGCAGCCGAGGCGTTTCCACCGCGGAGCACGCCAGGATGAAGATTCGAGCGCGGACTCTCTGCTCGAATCCTTCTGCATCGAGATAAACGGCCGCCGAGGCGCGCCCCGCGGGATCGACCTCGATTTCCCGCACCATCGCTCCGCTGCGTACCTCGCATCTACCCGTGGCGACTGCGCGCGGCAGCAGCGTCTCGCTCGTACTCCCCTTTGCCCCCATCTCGCAGCCATAGCCCGCGCAGTGCCGGCAGTAGATGCACGGCGCGCGGCCGTCCCATGGCTCGGAGAGCAGTGCTCGCGGTGTTCCGACCGCTCGCAGCCCGCGCGACACGGCACTGCGCTCGATTGCAGTGGCGAGCGGGTGGCAACGGAGCGGTCGCAGGGGAAGCGGCGCTGTGCGGGGCGGCTCGGATCCGTTCGATTCGACCGAACCCGAGACGCCGATTTCGCGCTCCGCTCTCAAGTAGTACGGCTCGAGCTGCTCGTAGGTGATGGGCCAATCCACGACGCTTGCACCATCCACCTCGCCGTGGAGCGAACGCTGCCTGAAGTCGTCCGGATGGAATCGGAACGCATACCCGGCCCAGGCGACCGTGCCACCGCCGACTCCGGCGGCGATCCAACCGAAGTTCGACGCAACTCCTTCTTCGCTCTCGATCGAGCGGAAGACATGGGGTTCGTCCGCGGCGAATGGAACGAAGAAGTTCCTGCGCGCGATCGCCAGTTCGTCGTGCGTGTAGTCGGCCCGGGTGCGCTTCGGGCCCTTTTCCAGAACGACGACTCGAAGCCCCGCCTGCGCGAGCGCCAATGCCGCGGGACTCCCGCCCGCTCCGCTACCAATCACGCACACGTCCACGACATCACCCATGGCGTCCCCCTCCATTCTGTGGATGCGGCGGCTCGATTCCGACCAGTTGCCAGCCGATTTGCCCCGCGTTGCCCCCGTAGATCGGATCGGCAAGGAAACCTTCGAGGGTGAGCGTCAGCAGCACGATGAAGAAATGGGCCGACGAGAATCCCGCGGTGCTGCCCTCGCCCGCTTCGAGCGCACGCAGGACGGCAGTGCGGGCATCCGACGGGACTTCCAGAAACGGCGCGCCGAAGCGTGCGGCGGAAACGAGATCGAGGGCGCCGACGCCAGCCTCGAACTCCTTTCGAAAAATACCGAAGTGAGGCTCGGCCAGCTGCCGATCGATGAAGCGGACGACGTTCGCGTCGGTCGCTCCGGGGTCCGCTCCTCCCGGCAGGATGCACTCGGCAGCGGCCTCGATGATTCGCCACTCGCGCGGGTCGAACACCACCGCAGTGGGCGAGCCTCCAGGCCGCGCCGTGGCACCGAACGAGTCACACCGTGACGACAACGGCAACGGCAACAGCGCGCCCACTCCTGTTGCGGCGAGCAGGCGCAGAAGTTCTCTTCTCGAGAAATCGCAGTCGTTTGCCATGCGCAGGTGCGACTGCACGTACCGCGCCACGCTTCTTGCAGCAGGCTCCTGGCGCCAGCACGCCCGCTGGCACGCAGCACAGGAGAAGTGCAAATGCAGCGACTCGCAATTCTTGCATCCATGGCGCTCGGGCTTGCCGTCGCCTCGCCGGCGCTCGCCGAAACGCCTGGCCACTGCGGCGACTCGTCCGCACCGTCGGCGCTCCGCGCGAACGTGACCGGCCACTGCGGCGATTCGTCGGTCGAGAGCCCGCTTCAGTCCAACGTCACCGGCCACTGTGGGAACCCCAAGATCCGGAGCACGCTGCAGGTGAACGTGGCGCCCAAGCCCGGCCATTGCGATGGCGGCGGTACCGTCCGCGCTCGCGTACTCCAGCAGAACGCCGTCGCGCTGACCGGCGGGCACTGCGGCGACAACGGTGCCCCGCAGCGAAACACCCTGTAGCGCGGCGGAGGTTGCGGGCGGCGGCGCCCCGATGCCGCCCGCAACTCCGCTACCCGCCGGTCCCTGGCGGTACGCATCTTGCTCTACCAATCCATCGAACTTGAACACGGAGAGCTCGTGATGATTGCGAAGGTCCTGATCGGATTGGCTGCAGTGCTTCTCGCCGGTTGTGCAACGACTGTCGAAGGCGCACGCCCGGACGATGCGAGTGCTGCCGGACATCGGCAGGCGGCCGAACACCACGAGCGGCTCGCCGAGCAGCACGCAGCGCAGTTCGATCCCCGGGCCTCGACGAGTGTCGATGTTCCGCTCGGCCCGGGAGGCACGCGCCAGGCGCTCGAGGCACCTGTGACCGTCGAGCGCTTCCGCAACCCCACGGTCCGCCACCGTGGTCACGCTGCGGATCATCGTGCTCACGCCCGTCAGCACGCGGCCGCCGCTGCACTCCTCGAGCGCTCCGAGGAGGAGGCTTGCAGCGGAGTCCTGGAGCGGGACGTCTGTCCGCTCGCCGACACGATTCGCTCGGTGGAAAACGTCCCGAACGGCGTGTTGCTGGAGCCTGCTGGTGAGAGCGAAGCACTGCTTCGCGCCGTTCGGTGTCACCTCGCCGTGGCCCGCACGCGCCATCATGATGGGATGGACGGTTGTCCGCTTTTTCTCAAAGGCGTCATGGCGACGGTGACGGAATCCGGTGGACTGCTCCTCCAATCCGAATCGCCGGAGACCGTAGAGGCCCTGCAGCTGAGCTTCTCGCATTGATCCACGAGCGCGGACATCGATCTGGCGCGTAACCGGTGCCCCTCTGAAGCCAGTTCAGTCACACGCTGGCTGAAAGGGTAAGAGCTTCGCACGTGAACTCCGAGTTCCGTTTTGCGAGAGTGCTCCCGGTCTGCGAGGGAGGAACACGCCCGTGATCCTGGCTCTGCTGCTCGCCGCCAGCGCCATCAGCGGCAATGGTGATTCGGCCCTGACGCTCGATGCTCTTCTGGCCGAGGTGCAGAGCCGGTCTCCCGATCTCGCGACGCAGCGGGCTTCGGCCGAGGTTGCAGAATCTGCGGTTGGTGTCGCCGGCGCGTGGGAGGATCCCACGGTCTCGGTCATGGGCGAGGGCCTCGGTCCGCGCAGCGAGATGGACCCTGCAGAGCCGATGACCATGTTCACCTACCGGCTCTCCGTGCCGCTGAACGTTTTTGGCAGGCGTGGCCTCGCCAAAGAAGCGGCACGCGCACGGCTCCAAGCCGAGCGTGCCAATCTTCGCCGCGTGGAATGGGACCTCCGCGCGCGTGCCGCGACGGCGTTTTACCAACTCTGGATGGTCGATGAGATGACCCGTGTCGTCGAGCGCCAACTCGACATTCTTCGTGGCATGGAAGCATCCGCCAAGGCGCGCTACGCCGCCGGTCTCATGGGACACCACGACGTGCTGCGCAGCCAGGCCGAGCAGGCACGGAT
>JAEWMK010000335.1 GCA_023457235.1 Bacillota bacterium | reverse complement strand
GTACACTGTCAAAAAATTTGGAGTAAAAGATATCTGCTATATTTAATGGGACACAGTTCCCGACCGAGACCGTGTCCCCTAATCAATTCGGAACAGGTCTCCTTTAGGGATAAAAGGAAGATGTTTTCCTTTTGGAAGTAAAAAAGCATGCTTTCGTTTAACCATTAAGCGGTCACATTCTCCGTCAGTGATGATTAAAATGGGACCGTTTTTTGGAAAATCTGTTGCGTTTTCAAGCAAATCAATTCCTGGCTGAAGAAGTGTTCCGCCCCGGCCCTTTACTTTAACTGTTTCGGCAATTTCCTCTGGAATCATATAGCCTGCATCGTAAGCGGAGGCGTCACAAAACACAACACGAACTGCCGGAACATCGCGTGCAACGCTATAACTCGCAATTGTTCCAAGTGCTTTGGCCAGAAGTTTTTTATCCATAGACCCCGATGTATCGAGCACTACGCCGAATGTTCTGCCGTGCTCATCGCCTCCTACATCAACATAAGAGGGGCGAGGTATGTCAGGGGTGCTAGATTGCCTTCTGGAAAGCCTCGCATATGTTCTTCTTTTTTCGACAGGCTGAAAATGATGGTCAAACCATTTTGCGAGTTCCACATCCCATTTAATCGGCGGCATGACAAGAGCCTTGATTTCTTCAATTAATCCTGCTGGCAAGAAACCTCTTTTTTGCTCTTGGTGAAAACTCAAACCCTGTGATAAACAACTTTTATAAAAATCCTCCAAACTAATTCCGTTTCTTGGATCCCAAAACGTGCCAGTTCCTTCATCAATGATATCACTTCCACCAATTCCACGGAATGTATACAATTTCCGATACGTTCTCATATCGGTAACAATACGGTCATAGATGCTTTCAGCATTTAGGCCTTTCAATTCCTGATCCAATAATCCGCCAACTTTAGGGAATTCTCCTATTCCCATATCGATTAACCAATCATTAATAACGTAATCACAGGCAACATTCCAAAAGTAGTGATTTCTTCCCTGTCTTCTTTCATGATGGCAAAGTCCTGCGTGTAAATATTCATGAGCCAAAACAAATTTACATTCTTCGAACGAAAGGCCTGCTGCAGGATTAATATAGATTTCTTTGTGAATAACATCAATCGCAGCGATAGATATTTCCAGCCGTTTGCAGAGGATTGAATCTTCAATTAAGGAAAAATTGGAGGCTAAAGAGCCCAATAGTGGGTAGGAATCCAAAAACCAATTTTTTGCTTTTTGTGCTTCTGTCAGTTGTCCTTTGCTTTCTCCTAAACTACTCGCATGCCCACTTACCACATCAATAGCACTTGATACTGCTTGGGCAATACCTCTTCCAAGCAAATCGCCCCATTTGATTTTTCCTCTCCAATAATGCCGATCATCTTGAAAAATCATATCCGCCTGCTTTGCACCCCCAACGCTCCAACCCGTATAAACTGGATCAATTCCTTTTTGGAGTAGGATCTTATACAAGGTTTCTTCATCTCGAGCTTGAAAATCAACTGGCACTCTAAACTCACTAGGAGGTTTTCCTAATTTCATTTCATATAAAAATTTAGCGACAAATGCATCACAAGCAATGTTCCAGAGCGTAGGATTCTCTTTATCCTTGAAATGTTCAAAACCTAAGTGGAGGAGGCAGTGAGCGAGGATATACAGCCACTCTTCTGGTTGTGCCCTTTTCTTCGGATGTACATGAATCGTTCCTCCCGCTGTCACGACTGCATATCCTTCGTCTGGACATAAATTCCCTCCCTGACGATTGAAATAAGCATGGGTAACTAATGGCGAAAACATCGGGTGGTTCGCAACCAATTCATATCCCTCTTCATAATATTTCGTTGCGATATCCAGCGATTGCTTTTTTTTACGCATCCTTTTTGTCCTTTCGTTCGGCTAGTCTTGGTAAATCACGAATAATCTCGGTCATAAACCAATCAGGCAATCCTTTTTCCTTTTCTGAACTGGAGACAACTAATTGTGCCATTTCATGGCTGATGGAAGCTAAATCTTTAATTAGGGATTTTGCTAGATGAGCAAACTGACGCTGACTAGGATTGACGGCATCTTTCTCATTTGGAAGTTCTTTGATGATTTGAGCCCGGAAACTTTGAGCTAAGAAATATAGAACATCTCGATTCTCCGGTTCATGTGGAAACTTCATGTCCCCATTTAGAATCTTGTTTAAATGGTACTTTGTATGAATTTGTTTATGAAATGTTTGGAATTGAGAAGCGTGCTGAGGTGAAACACATCCGGCAGCAAGTATTCCAATTATTTCATTAGTGAGATTATCTTCTCCATATTCATACAAGGCATCACTTAACATATGCCAGCTTCGAGGTGTTGAAAATGGCTCTTCGTGTTTTGGAGGTTCTGTCCACAATTGATCTGGACGGATTTGCAAGTATTCAATTACATATGGATGTATACCAAATCCTGTTGCCCATTCCATCCAATCTTTGTTGGAAACATGAAGCTGAACATGGAACATCCTGTTGATAAGAGCCGAACTCATCGTTTTCACAATTGCACTATCTTGTGATCGATTTCCTGCTCCAATCACAATCGATCCTTTTGGTAGAACATATTCTCCTACTCTTCTGTCGTGAATAAGGCTATAAAAGGACTTTTGAACCTCATGCGAGCAAGCGTTTAATTCGTCTAAAAATAAACAATATGGTTCGTCCTTTGCAATTAAATTTGGAGGACAGAATTTTGTTTTTCCTTCGATAATTTGCGGTACGCCCATGATATCCTCAGGGGCAAGTTGACTTCCCAAAAGGGAAACACACGGCAATCCCACTTGACGTGCAAATTCTTCTACAAGAGATGATTTCCCGATCCCGGGGGCTCCCCAGATAAAAACGGGACGAATAATAGCTACGTTCAATAGTAGCTCCATTAATTGTTTTTGCGTTACCTTTGCTCCTAAATTCATTTGTTTCTCCTTTAATAAGTGTATCAGTATAACCTTATATTAGCATGTAGAACTAACAAAATTGCCTTTAAAAATAATGAATGACTTATTTTTTATTAATTTGATAATTTTTTGTAATCAGCTGATAAAATAAACAAGACCGGCTTTTTTCAAGCTTAATTAAATGTTTGTTTAAAGCAATAAAAAAGAACCAAGCCCTCGTACCATAATGCGTTACCCGATTCTATTTTTTATTATTTCAGTTGAATGATAAGCTTCTATATTCAGGAGAAAGTTTTTGAATTTCAGTTCTAATCATTTCACTTAATGGATTTTTCTACTTCAGCTTCAACGGTCGATACATGTTCACATACATTCAGTATCAAAGTATCGAAGTCTTCCGTTTCAAATTCATTGCCTTTTCTTTGCTTTCGACTAAAGTCTATAGCTGTTCTAGTAGTTTTTATAAACCTAATCTCACTAAATTAAACCACCCTTTTCCTGTTACGTTCATTAATCATAGTAGGAATAATTAAATATAGTGCATAAGCAAACGACATCCAAACGGTAAAAGCAACAATTTGAGATTCACTCAATTGCGGAAAAATATAGTGGTGGTTAGATAAGGAGAATGCATCTAATGTTAAACCAACAATTGTACCAATTATGCCAAATTTCAGCGATGCATTTTCTGATTTATCAAACCATAAGTACAAAAAAGTAGTACCTACCAATAATATGGCTGTTCCTATTATTAATAAGAGAATACTCATAACAAATGAACTTGAACCTGGACTAAAAAGAACCTGTTTTCCGAAAAACACAAAAAACAATGTAGCAAAAAACCAAACGACTATACCCCAGAATGCTGTAAACAAATATCCCCTCATTTGTCACCCTCCTGAATAGTCACATTGCTTAATGTGGTAAAAAGTTTTTCAATCCCTTCATAAACCGTTTCAACAGGGAAATCCTTTATCATTAGAGCCTGTAATGCAAATCCGTCTACCATTGCATTAAATAATACTCCCCATGTATCAAGTGAAACTCCGTTTATTGGTGACCCCGACCATATCCTTGTTAAGTTATCGGATAACACCTTGTTTTCCTTCTCTAATACATCGCCAAGCTGTTCTCGAATTTTCTCATTATTTAATCCTGCAACCATTAACGTGAAAAATAATTTATGAAAAAAAGAATCTTCTCCACAACGACCTTTTGCTGATTCTAATGCTTGTTTTATCAAATTTCCACTACTCTGCGATAAGTCACTCCAGGAACTATCACAAATATCTTTCACGATATCTAATAACAACTGTTCCTTTGTTCTGAAATGGTAATAAACTGTTCCTTGTGTGACTCCGCCCCTTTCTGCAACTGCCTTCAATGTAAACTTTTCAATACCATTGTCCACTAAACACTCTTTGGCAAACTTAATTAGCTCTTCTTTATTAACAACATTTGGCTTTGCCATTCCCTCACCTCTTATTAGTTATTCAACTAACTAACTCTAATTACAAAAAATAATACCATTTATACCAAGAACTATCAATTACTAATTTAGTATCTTTCCCCTCTTCTTTCACCAATATAGGAGAACACATATCCATATTGATATTGTGTGCTCCTTTACTTTTCATCTAGCTTCTTGCTTTTTACTGAAATACGGACCACACCAGCCAGTTTCATGCGTTCTTACGTAAAATTAGTCTCAGTTAATGAGACCCCTGATTTCGGCACGAAGATATTCTTGCTTACCAAAAGCCACTATTAGCTCAATAATAAAACAGAAAGTTGCTTATGCAAGACTTAATTCATAATGATAAAATTGAGAATCTTTTTTGTATCCATTTTTTTTATATAATCTTTGAGCAGAATAATTATCTTGTGCTGTACTAAGACTAAGGCTTTTAGCACCTGTTTCAATTGTGTATTCTTTTGCTTTATCTAAGAGCATTTCTCCAACTCCTTGTTTTCTTGCTTTTGTATCAACATATAAGTCATTTAAGATCCAAGCTCTTTTCATAGATATAGATGAAAATGTAGGATAAAGTTGAGTAAATCCGATATAGTTTTGTTTATCTTTAACAACAAAAATAACGGACTCCTTGCTTTCTATACGTTCCTTTATGTAAGTCTTAGCACCTTCTAAATCGGATTCTTGTTGGTAAAATATCCGATACAAATTAAATAAATTTGATACGCCATCTAAATCTTCAATTGTAGCTTGGAATATCTCCATAATTTCCCCACCTCATAAACAATTTATTTATCAAAAATGGGACACAGTTCCCGCCCCCGTGTCCCACCGACCCTGTTGTAGTCGCAAAACAATAGTGTATTCTCCCCCCTTCTCCCAAACCCTTGCCATTCCTGATTTTCCCATTTTCTGTCGTCAAATCGGTTGTTCCCTCGTCAGCTCCTTTTTTCTCCTATTTTTTGTAAGAATCCTGTTTTTTTAGGAAAATATGTTGTTCCGTAGGAACAGGGATAAATGGGATTAGGACTCAGGGGGTTTTTCCTGCTTTTTCTCCTGCCCTTTTTCTCTCTTTTCCTCTGGTCTTTATCTTGAAATCGTTGATTTATCGGGCTTTATCAGACGTTTCCTCCTGCCTTTATTGATGCCTTTCTCATGCTTTTTACTGGCTTTTTCTCCGCTTCTGGACACAAAAAAACGAGGAAAACTGGAGGGAATTCTCCGATTTTCTCTCGTTTTAGGGAACAACTTATTTGACTAAGGGAACAGTTTATTTGCCTTGGGTAACACTACATTTTGCTATAACACCTGTGTCCCGCTTTTTATTTAAGGACAATGTTTTTTAGATTTGTACATGACAATGCTGCCTCATCGGCAATGACTGTTACGTTAGAATGTTTGTGTAAGAGTGACGCTGGGAAATCTTCACTGACATTGCCATCAAGCAACATTCGCATTGCTTCTCTTTTTCCTTCTCCTGAAGCAAGCAACACAATTTCCTTGCTTTCCATAATGGTCGCAATTCCCATAGTAATCGCTTCTGTTGGTACTTCTTCGAGGTTGTTAAAGAATCGGGCATTGTCTCTTCGCGTTTTGTCTGTCAGCTCTACAATACGAGTTCTTGATTGAAAGGATGAGCCCGGTTCGTTAAAACCGATATGGCCATTTCCGCCAATGCCAAGCAATTGCAGGTCTATCCCCCCATGCTCTTTAATCAATTGCTCATATGTAGCACATTCTGCTGAGGGATCTTTCGAGGTTCCGCAGGGAATGTATACATTAGATATTTCAATATCAATATGATTAAAGAGGTGATGATTCATAAAAAACCGGTAACTATTTTTATTACTACCATCTAGCCCAACATACTCGTCTAAGTTGAAAGTTGTAATGTGACGAAAAGATACACGATTTTCTTTATAATAATCATTTACAAGGTATCGATACATTCCTTCTGGAGTTGACCCAGTTGCAAGACCAATTGTCATAGCAGGTGAACTTTGGATTTTCTTAATAAAATAGGCTGCAGCCAGTTTACTTAAATCTTCATAATCCTTTGCTTTAATAAGTTTCATTTAAATCCAGCCCTCCGATTTCATTTCCTCTAAACATAATGAATGGGACACAGTTCCCGACCCCGTGTCCCGGAAGCCAGTAC
>JAEWMK010000334.1 GCA_023457235.1 Bacillota bacterium | reverse complement strand
TTTATTCAAATCTACAAGATAAGAACGGCAAGACGCGGCTGTCACTTATACATCAACAGAGAAAAAAAGTACAATAAATTCCTACTTGATCAAGTAGGAATTATTTTTTTCGCCAGCCAAAAGAGGGAGCCGAAAATAAAGGTAACTCCACTTCATTTACAAAATCAATAATTTTGGTTGATACCCATTGGCACATGACGGCAAAAATAACAATTTTCCAATAGATAACAATGGAAGTTAATAAAAAGATTGAAATATTAATAAAAAACATAACACGTCCGGGTCGAATTCGATAGGAGTGCGAAATCATGAGAGCGGGTATAACCATACCGCCGCTTGATGCCCCGTTACGGATTAACAGTCCGACACCGATACCAAAAATAATACTCCCCATTACTAAATCAACAATGATGTGGATGTGGGGAAGTGAGACAAAAGTAGTCAGGAGACTAACTGTAATCGACGTAATGGTTACTGCAAACATTGTCCGCATTGTCCACGAATAACCAAAATATTTCAAGGCAACGGTTAAAAAAATAAAATTGACAATCCATAACCCAAAGCCAAGAGGCATTCTAAAAAAATAATTTAATAATATTGCCAGACCTGCTGCTCCTCCGGATGGGATGTCATGGGGAAACAAGAATAATGACATACCAACTCCCTGAAAAACTGCCCCAATTAATAAAAGCAAATAAGTTATGATGTGTTTCTTCATAAAGGATTCCACTTTCTATTATTTACTTTGTTCTTGTCCATATTATGTTTTTGAGCGGTAAATTATGAATTTTTAAGAGTAATAGATTTTTTAAATAAAATACAGTAGGATAGAAAAGTAGGGTGGTGCGAGAAATAAATGAACCAGCAGAAAGTTAATTGTTTTAAATGCAAACATTTCTATACGACGTGGGATGTACGGTTCCCAAGGGGATGCAAGGCTTATGGATTTAAATCGAGGCAAATCCCTTCAGATTATGTACAACAAGTATCAGGCCATGCTTGTATGAAATATGAGGATAAAAATAATACTCCACATAAACAAATCAAACGAATTGATGACTACAACAGGGGATACCGTATTTGAACGGTATCCCCTATTTTTTATGTCATACATAGAAGGACAGGCTCATACATTTTAATAATATTTCTAAATAGGATGTGTGAGCTGAATGAGATATTTATGGACTTTTCATATGATGATCATTATGACTTTTGTTTTCATTGCGGCGCCATCTGTTTTTGCGGAGGTAAGGACAGGACAAGCTGTTTTTAAGGATTTGATTATCGATGATAATGGAAGAGAGATAGAAGTTTCAGAGCCAGTGATTTTGTTTGAGGGGCAGAATTATTTGCCATTACGTGCCATAACAAATAATCTTCAAAAAAATGTATATATTGATGAGCATACAAACAATTTGGTTATTGAAGATGGGTTTCAAAATGAGGAACAACCGTCTAAGGGATATGTTGAAGCATCACAATATCGACCAAGTTTAAAATTTGATGAGCAGGTTTCATCGAATGGTGTCATTATAATGGAAGATAATGAGAAAAATGTAATGTTTGAAAAAAATGGCTACTCTACCTATTATCCCGCCAGTACGACGAAGGTACTAACAGCATTAATTGCACTTGAACGGGGTCATTTAAATGATAAAGTTATAGTTTCAGAAAATGTAAACAAGCTGCCCGGCGATAGTCGCAGGGTATTTATTCAGCCGGGCGACGAGCTCATATTGGAACAGCTCCTATACGGAATGATGCTCTATTCAGGAAATGATAGTGCATTGGCCATAGCTGAGCATATTGCTGGTTCTGAAGAAGCCTTTGCAAAGTTAATGAATGAGAAAGCGAAAGAAATCGGTGCCATCCACTCAAATTTTGTTAATCCACATGGATATCATCATCCTGATCACTATACAACACCGTACGATTTGGCATTAATATTAAAAGCGGCAAGTGAACAGCCGTTATTTTTAGATATTATTAATACCCCTGTGTATAAAGCGGTGTATACAAATAAAAAAGGGAAAAAGGTTGTAAAAACATGGGATACTACGAATAGTTTTTTGAAAAACTCCAATTTGGCTATCGATGGAATAATCGGTGGAAAAACGGGTTTCACAACCCCTGCTAAACGTACTTTAGTTACGGTCGCCGAACATAATAGTCATCGATACTATGTTGTAGCATTAAAAGGAGATTCCGTCGGCAGATACATGGATACAAGAAAGCTTTTGAAAATGGCCTATCAAACAAGAGCTTCATATGACCAAGAAATAATAAAAAATATTAACGTGGCATTTTTTGATCATTCATTGGAAATAGAGGATCAAATCATCGCTTCAACTGGACAAATATTTATTTATAAGGGAAGAACCTTTATCTCGCAATCTTTATTAAGTCAAATATTAGCAGATGTAGACCAACTGACTGTAACTGACAATAATCTCAAAATAAATCTCGAGCCCAAATTTGCATTTGAAGAAATCGTGAAGCCGATATCCATGTCACTTGTTAAACAGCAAAATAAACCATATATACAAAATAAATTGATCGCTCATTCCTTTACTTCATTGTTAGCATTTTCTTACTTTAAAAATTACTCCTTTATGGTAAGGTAGAATAAAAGATTATCTAACAAAGGTAAAAAGGGGGTTTGTCATGGGATTAATAAGGTTTATTCTAGCATTTTTCATAATAGGAGTTTTTTCATTTTTTAATCATGTTAACACAACTGGTGCGGAGGGAACTGCCTTATTAGATGTTGACAAGGGGCGTACATATGTACCGATTCGCTTTGTAACCGAACAATTTGGTGCAGAAGTAACCTGGAATGGGGAAGATCGTACGGTTTTGATTAATAATCAATCGAAAACTGTTATTTTAAAAATTGGCGACCAAAAGGTTGAAGTCAATAAGGGAATCGAACAAATCGATGCACCACCTTTTATAAAAGACAGTATTACTTATGTGCCGCTTAGATTTATTTCAACGGTTTTAGGGACAGAACCAGTGTGGGAACCTAAAACGTCAACGGTTAAAATTGAATTGAATAAAAAGGTAATTACATTATCAACGATCCCGTATAATTCAAAAACAGTAATAAAATCGAATGGGACCAAAGGTAGTTCAATAACGGAGACCGTTAAATCATTTAAAGTCGGTGCAAAAACGTTCAAGGCTAATGTGATTACTGTTGATTTGAATGACCCAACGATCGATTTGAAAGTTGGTATTGCAAAAGACAGGATTGGTCAAGTTGAATCATTAGCTAGCATCGCTAAGCGTAATGGGGCTGTGATAGCCATAAATGGAACTTTTTTTGAGGCTTATACAGAAATTAAAGAACCATACGGAATGATCATTGCCGATGGGAAAATCGTACACGTAGGAAAAGAGCGTACTGTCTTTTCATTTGATGCTGATAATAATGTTTCTTTTGGAATTATGAATCCCGAAATTCAAGGCTCTACTAACGGTTCCGATGTATGGCCTAATAATTGGTATTCCTATTGGCTGAATCGAACACCTTCATTTAATGCAGCGGCAAATGTTGTTGTTTTTACACCTGACAGGGGAGATTCGCTTGGATTTTCCCATGGGACAAATGTAATTGTAGAAAATGGGAAAGTGAAAGAAATTGTAACGGATAAAGATGTTAAAATACCTAAAAATGGATTTGTTATTAACCTAATGGGATCGGAAGTTCATACTTTATTGTCACGATTCATAGTTGGAACAACTGTTGCTTACGAGGTAATCGAAAACAGCAAAAAATTAGAGTCCATTGATGGTGCGATTGCTGCAGGTCCCCGTTTAGTAACGGATGGCAAAATCACAGTTGATTTTGATAAAGAAGGTTTTAAAGATCCTAAAATCAGAACACAAAGTGGTGCCCGAAGTGCGATCGGTGTCACTAAAGATCAAAAGCTTATTTTATTAACAACCACTTCATCAATTATTGATTTAGCTGAGGTTATGAAGCAAGCGGGGGCTTATCAAGCTATGAATCTTGATGGTGGTGCTTCAAGCGGTCTTTATTATAATGAGAAATATATTCGGACACCAGGTCGTGAAATCAGTAATGCCATTTTAATTATAAAAAAGTAAACGAAAATCAGGATAGTGCAGTGCTATCCTGATTTTTTTAGGATCCAATATATTTAGCATAAATGGCTTTGGCTTTTGTTATATCATCTGTTCCCTGAATCATGGCCCGGCCGTTGTTAAAAAGAATAATTGTTATTTCATCAAGATGACATTTTACTAAAAAAGGATTTAGTTCAACAGAACCAACATTCAAAAGAATTTCTTTCATTTTTTCCAAATTAACCTTCTGTTCTTTTCTCGGCGTAATTTGAACGGCATTTCGACCGCATAATGCTACATAATCATCACCCTGAAAAGCAGCATTCAAAAATTCAAATTCATGATTACCACAGGCTGGGCATTTTGGATTTTTACTATTAGATATATCCATTTTCATTTTGTCATTTATCCAAATATCGAATTGCTCCAAATTTGGATTTCGATTTTTCACATCTTGAACAATTAGTTTTATCGCTTCGGCAGCTTCAAAGCTTCCAACTAAATGGGTTACAGCTGAAATAACACCAACTATATCACAGGTTTCTGACTGACCTATAGGAGGATTCGGGAACAGACAGCGATAACAAGGACCGTTGTTTGGTGTAAAAACGGCAAACATTCCTCTAGAGCGGACGACGGCCCCGTGAACCCATGGAATGTTGAATTTGATTGAAATATCATTAATCATATAACGTGTTAGAAAATTATCAGTACCATCCATAATAACGTCTACATCAGACAATAGTTCCTCAGCATTCCAGGCATGGACATCTGTAACTATAGGTTCGATTTCAATTGAAGAGTTTATTTTTATAAGCTTTTCATAAGCAGCCACAGCTTTCGGTTTGTTTTCTAAAGCATCATTTTCGTCATATAACATTTGCCTTTGCAGATTTGATTTTTCAACAAAATCCCGATCTATTAATCTTATGAAACCAACACCACTTCTTGTTAAATGGTTTGCTATGACTGTTCCTAATGCACCCACACCAACAATAGCGACGCGGCTTTTTGCTAACTTTTCCTGTCCTGCTTCACCAATTTGTGAAAATAATATTTGTCTAGAATATCTTTCTAAATATTTATTTTCCATACAATCACATCCTTAAATTTAGAATATTAATACTTTTCACTATTCATTTTGACCTTATTATTGTATAATATATTCAGTGAAAAGTGGAATAATAGACAGTTTCTTTATGTAAAATGAAATGAAAACGCTGTTATTTCGTCCAACTTTATTTTAAAAAGGGGTGTATTTCATGAACTTAGGCGGATTTAAAAATAAGGAAGTAGTGGTTGATTTAACGGGGGGACAGGTTACATACCGGGAAATCAACGAAGATTTAGCGAAAAAATATATCGGTGGACGAGGCCTTGGTGTTAAATACGTATTTGATAATGGACCAGAGGTGGAAGCACTTTCAGAAGAAAACATCCTTTGCTTAATGACAGGACCAGTTACAGGCTCACGTTCAACGATGAGCGGAAGACTATGCTTTGTTACAAAATCACCGTTAACAGGTACGGTTACTGACTCTCATATGGGAGGTTGGTCTGCTGCAAGATTAAAATGGGCTGGAGTAGATAATGTTATTTTCAAAGGAAAAAGTGACAAGCCCGTCTATTTATATATTGAAAATGGTGAAGCAGAGCTTCGTGATGCAAGCGATCTTTGGGGTAAGAGTGTCCGCGAAACAATTAATCAATTAAAAGATCGATATGGCAAGGATGATTTAAGTGTAATTACCATCGGGCAGGCTGGGGAAAACCAAGTTCGTTTTGCTGCATGGATTAATGAAAATGACCGTGCTGCAGGACGTGGAGGTACAGGTG
>JAEWMK010000333.1 GCA_023457235.1 Bacillota bacterium | reverse complement strand
ATATTGCCTTCTTAGTGCTTTTCCTGTGCTCAGCATTTGTAATTGGTGTGCTTTTAAAGAAACCGTTAAGCCGATTTGTCGAGCAGACTGCACTAAAAGCGAAAGAAAGTAAAATCATTCATTAAATATGGTTACAATTCCTTTACATTTTATCGATTCCTCTCCTTTCCGCCATTGTTTACAGTAAGATTAAACTAATGGACGAAAGGAGAGGATTTTTTTGATAAAGGCGTTTTTAAAGCTAACTGTTGCCTTGGGGCTTTGTCTAGGCTTATTATCCGCACCAATTGGTCAAACTTTAGCGGCGGAAAAAACGGTACGGGTCACCTTGCCAACTTTTTCGGTGCATTTAAATGGAAATAAGGTTGACAATCAATATCGGCAATATCCACTGATCGTGTACAAGGACATGACATATGTGCCAATGACATGGTTTGATTCAAGATTGTTAGGATTAAAAACAGAATGGTCCCAAAAGGACGGTCTAACCATTTTGGAAGATAAGGTAACTACATCATACGAACCATATAAAACGAAGCAAAAAAATTCAAAAAGTCAAAATGCAACGATACCAACCTTTAAAATCACAGTGAATGGTAAACAAATTAATAATTCAAAAGAGGAATTCCCACTATTAAACTTTAGGAATGTAACGTATTTCCCGTTAACATGGAAATTTGCTCATGATGAATTTGGGTGGGAGTATGTTTGGGATAAGTCGAAGGGGCTAACTATTAATTCGAACAACCCAAAAGTCCGGATTGCAAACTTACCTTCATATGCGGGTGAGAATGATGTTGCGCTGTTTAATGGTTATTTTTACTATGTAGAAACAAAGGGAAGCATAAATAATATATATAGGGTACCCGAAAACAATCTAACTAAGAAACATCTGATCTATTCCTATAATGGAGAAAGCACCTATGGTTTTCCAAAATGGGTGAACTTTGAGGTCAGGGATGATGAGCTTTGGTTATCCTATCATTATGGCGGAGCTGTAATGGGGCATGATGTATATGTTAAGATCAACGAAGATGGAAAAGCGACCGTGGAATATGAAGGTTACATTAATTTTAAAAAGTCATCTAAGGGAACTCTCATTAGTCAATCCTTCATGGGAAATAGCAGTCTTACATTTGTTCCTGCTGAACAACCCAAGGAAAATGCAATTCATGTAGGGGATCAACCGCTTGGCCTCATTCATACCATGGCGATGATTGGTGATGATATTTATGTGTGGGCAACAAACTATGATACTAATAACCCCAATAAAATTTACAAAATAAATCTAAATACAAACGAAACAATCCAGATTACTAACTTTGAAGTAGCAAGCTTTAAAATCAGCGGCGACAAGCTGTATTATGTAAAAAATAATGACCAATACTTGTATTCAGCGAACTTAGATGGAACAGGGGAACAAAAAATTTCCCAATATAATAAGGTTGGTTGGTACGGAGAAATTGAGGGCAGTGTATTTTATACAACTGAGATTACATCTGGGAAATACAATCTTTATAAAGTAAATCAAGGGAAAGATGACATTCTCCTATTAAAAGAGCCGGTGATGGACATTCAAATTGCAAAAGGTAAAATTATTTGTCAGCTTCCACTTAAGGAGGATTATGGACTTAAAGTCTTCAATAAATTGGGTCAACTTGAATTGACCATCGTAGATCATACTGAAAACCTGTTTGTTCATAAAGACGACATTCTTTTCATCTCTGCCAAGGACAAAACCATTAAGACAATTCACTTGGAAAAATAAAAAAATGAGTGGCTAACAAACTTAGCCACTCTTAATATTTATATTTTAATTGAAGGATCATGCATCAATTAGATAATGCCATGGAACATCATTGCATCTGCAACTTTTAAGAAGCCTGCAATATTTGCACCATAAACAAGATTTCCTGGGTGACCGTACTCAACAGACGCCTTCATGCTTTGTTGGTAGATGTTAATCATGATTTCATGTAATTTTGCATCCACTTCTTCAAATGACCAAGAAACACGTGCACTGTTTTGAGCCATTTCTAATGCTGATACAGCAACACCACCAGCATTTGCAGCTTTAGCTGGGCCGAATAATACATCACTGTTTATGAATACATCAATTGCTTCTAATGTTGAAGGCATGTTTGCACCTTCACCAACTGCGATAACACCATTAGCTACAAGTGTTTTTGCGCTTTCTTCATCAATTTCATTTTGAGTTGCACAAGGTAATGCAATATCACATGGAATTGACCAAATTCCTGCACAGCCTTCATAATATTCAGCATGCGGATGTTCTTTTACATATTCAGAAATTCTTTTTCTTTCAACTTCTTTTAGGCGTTTAACAGTTTCAAGGTTAATTCCATTTTTGTCATAAATATAGCCGTTAGAATCACTACATGCAACAACAGTTGCACCGAATTGATGGGCTTTTTCGATTGCATAAATTGCAACGTTACCTGAACCAGATACAACAATTGTTTTACCTTCGAAGTCTAATCCTTTATCTTTCAGCATTTCGGTTACGAAATATACTGTACCATATCCAGTAGCTTCTGTTCTTGCTAAGCTTCCGCCGTAGCCAACACCCTTACCAGTTAAAACACCAGCTTGGAATTGGTTCTTGATGCGTTTGTACTGCCCAAATAAATAACCGATTTCTCTACCGCCGACACCAATATCACCTGCAGGAACATCAGTATCATGATCAAGATGTCTGTATAACTCTGTCATAAAGCTTTGGCAAAATCTCATGATTTCATTATCTGATTTGCCTTTTGGATTAAAATCAGATCCACCTTTACCACCGCCGATCGGCTGGCCAGTTAATGCATTTTTGAAAATTTGTTCAAAGCCTAAAAACTTAATGATACTAGAGTTAACAGATGGGTGGAATCTTAGTCCGCCTTTATATGGACCAATGGCACTGTTGTATTGAACACGGTAGCCGCGGTTAACGTGTACCTTTCCGTTGTCGTCAACCCATGGTACTCTAAACATAATTTGACGTTCAGGCTCAACAAGTCTTTCTAAAATTCCTGCTTCCATATATTTAGGCTGCTTTTCAAAGACAGGAACAAGTGAATCAAGAATTTCTTTGATGGCTTGGTGGAATTCCGGTTCATTAGGATTACGCTTTTTAACCGTCGCAATTACCCCATTCACGTAATCCTTTGCGACCTGTGTTTGTGTATCACTTGGTGTTGGTTGTAAAATTGTCATAACGCTCAATCTCCTTTAATATAGTTTTTTATTTTAAAAATTTGTTTGTTATCAATTTCGAATATTTTAATTTGTTAATTTTATTGTATACTCGAAAATCAATCTATTCCAATATATAATTTAGATAATATCAATGCCAAAATGATATGATTAAAGAAAGAAGGTGATTTTTTTATGGAATTGAGACAGCTGCAATACTTTATAGAAGTAGCGAAACGGGAACATGTTACGGAGGCTGCTAATGCTCTCCATGTGGCCCAATCTGCTGTGAGCAGGCAAATTTTTAACCTTGAGCAGGAGCTTGGGATCGACCTATTTGTTCGTGAGGGCCGAAATGTCCGATTGACGCCAATCGGCGAGGTGTTTTTAAAGCATGTGGAAGATGCGATGATGGTTTTGGAAAAGGCAAAAAGGGAAGTAGATGAATTTTTGGACCCAGAGCAGGGGACGGTCCGAATTGGTTTTCCAAGTAGTATGGCTAATTACACATTACCGACATGCATTTCTGCGTTCCGTGAGGAGCACCCGAAGGTAAAATTTAAGTTTCGCCAAGGGTCTTACCACTATTTAATTGACGCTGTCATAACCGGTAAAGTGGATATGGCATTAATTGGTCCGCTACCAAAGGATAATAATAAGGTAAATGGTGAGATCTTATTTTTAGAAAAAATCGTAGCATTACTGCCGGAGGACCATCCACTGGCAAGTCAAAAAGAAATTAAGTTGAATCAGCTGCGCAATGATCCATTTGTATTATTTCCTGTGGGCTTTGGCTTACATGATCTTGTTGTTAATGCATGCCGCCAAAATGGATTTGACCCCGATGTCGCCTTTGAAGGGAAAGACATTGATGCAATAAAAGGCTTAGTATCAGCGGGACTTGGGGTTACGCTAATACCGGAGATTAGTTTGATAGACAGCAAGCCCCGTGCTACAAAGAAAGTCTTCATCGTGAATCCCGAAGTTACGAGAACAGTTGGAATTATTACTCCAAGTGACCGGGAACTGCTTCCAACAGAAAAGGTGTTTTATGAATTTCTAAAGGACTTTTTCAAAGTCTTAGATGGATACTATTAACTTTATTCAGCAGAAGTCCCTCATATTCATAAGTGGTGGGATGAATGCGAACTGTTATGCAATTCAAAGGCGGTTTAACCCCCAACTGAATAAAGTTAAAGCCTCCGGCGGATGCCACAGATTTTCAAAGGTAGTTTTTCGAGCAGCTCGAAAAAATCTGGGCACAAATACGCCAAGGCGCATTTGATTTTTATTAACAAATCTTTACCGATATGAGTATGAAATATGTAAAAAGGCTCTCGATCCGATTTGGATTGAGAGCCTTAATGATTGGTTTGTGCACCATTGTCTAGCTCCAGCGCCTATCGCCTAGTAAACTTCAGGTCTCCTCCCTACGATAAGTCAACTAAGAATTGCTGACGCAATTCAAGTTTCCTATATCGCTGTCGTTGTCCCCTCCAGTTTGTACGGCGATGAGCAAGGCGCTTACGCTTTTCTTATTTTAAGCTTCCAGGAACTGATTTTGAAATTCGGCCTGAATTAGTAGCTTGTTGTGGAGAAACGGCTGGCTTCAATATACGCATTTTTATCAACTCCTTTCAATAGTTTCCAAGTCTTCAAGTTTCGTGTTTTGCTTCCAAATTAAACGAAGCACCTGCTTGATTTTCTTTTTCTCAAATGTGCACGGACGTTTGCCGGTTCTTATTCTATATAATGGACAATGGTTTCCTTGGCAAGCTGGGCGGAAGAAACATGCCTGACAACCGGTATCTTTATCCTCGCCGCCAGTTACCCAAAAGGCAACCTTATCATAATCTATATCCATTGTTCCATCAGGTAATAACTGTCCTACATGGTTAAATTCTTCATTAAAAGAACACGTACACTTATAAAGCTGTCCATCAGCACCAATGACGAATGAATGCGGTTTGGCTGCATAACAAACCGAGCCAGAAGGCATGATGGCTGATTCAATAATCGAGCTCATTCCAAGTCCCTTGTCTAAACCATATTCAGTGAATTCCCAAATTTTCGTTTCAGCCACGCGGTGGTCGCAGATTGGTAAATCTTCATCATTTTCTCCACCCCAACGGCCGACGGGACGACAAAATGTTTGGAAACGGGAATCGTGCCCAAACTGGTTACCAAGATAATCAAGAAAAGGCTGAACATTGCCGAGATTATCCTCGTCGAAATTAATACGTATATAAATCTCGAATTCTTCATCGATTTCTTTCATAGCTTTTAAGTTTCCGAGAATTGTATCAAATGTTTCTCCACCGCCTGTTAAGAATCTACGGGAATCGTGGAATTCCTTCATACCATCAAGGGTGATCATAAAGCGGCGAACATTCCAACTTAATAAAGAACGGAACTTTTCTGGTGTTAAAAAATATCCGTTCGTCGTCATTTCTGCCGTATAGGAAATATTATGTTCTCGAACGGTATCGAGGATTGATTCACTCAATTCTCCAATGACATCAAAGGCTAACATCGGTTCTCCACCGAACCAACTAATGCTTAGATGCTCCAATGAATTACCTTTTTGGGCGATAAATTGTTTGACCCCTTCCCGTATTTCCGGCTTCATATTGCCTTGTGGGAAGGTTTGGTAACAGTAGGTACAGCGAAAATTACATGCCTCTGTCGGCATTACAATAAGGTGCATTGTATCTGTCCGATGAAGGGATTGGTGTAAAAAGCGTGCTCTAGCGTCTTCATCCACATCGTCCCTGACCAGAAATCCTGATTCAACTAATGGTTGCAATGTCTCAGTCAGTTCCCCTGAAACGCCCTCTCGTTTTAACGCTGACATAACGACAGGTTTTTCTTCTACGGTAAAAGAAGCGATTGCCCCTGAATAGCTATTGTATAAAATAAGTTCTCCATTATCTGCCTGCGACATCGCATTAAAGCGGGAAGGAAGCCATCGTTTTGTTTCCATTCTCTGCACCCTCTCCTTTTGAATCCGCCTATTTAATCACTTTATAAGAAAATTATCTTTTAGCATGTTAATTATATATAATTGGGCTATAATTAGCAATTGGGTGACAAGCTATTATAATATAATTTGAATATCATATTTAAGGAGAATAACGAGATGTATTTAACAATAAAAGAAACAGCAGACCTGTTATCGATGACGGAATCATATGTAGAAAGTTTAATATTGCAAAAGCGAATTCGCGCTGTTTACGATGGGCAGCATTACCTAATTAATAAGGAACAGTTTAAAACACATTTTGAACAATTAGAAAAGTACAAGAAATTAATAGAAGAAATCAATAATGAACCAATACCCGAAGATATTGATATTAAAGATGAGGATTAGGTTGAAAAATAAGGGTTTAAGACCATTAAACTGAATTTTCAGAATGAATAGCGCGTTGTAAATATTTATGGTCGGAGGTATAATTTTCCTATAACTTCTATTATTTACTTGAAAGAAGGCGTATAGGATGTTTGAGTCGTTTAAACGGGAGTTCCTTGCTGGAATAACGGTTTCAGTTGTAGCCCTACCGTTAGCATTGGCCTTTGGAATGCAGGCGACAGGAAATTCGGAAGGGGCGATAATTGGACTCTACGGAGCGATCATTACCGGCTTTTTTGCGGCAATGTTTGGCGGTACTCCTAGGCAGGTTACTGGGCCTACAGGTCCAATTACAATTATCGTTACAGGAATTGTTGCGCAATATGGGTTAACCTATGCATTTATTGCTGCTTTTATGGGCGGACTTTTTCAAATTGTTTTTGGTATATTGAAGCTAGGAAACTATTTGAAATTTATACCGCTGCCTGTTGTAAGCGGATTCATGAATGGGATCGCGATTATCATCATTATTGGTCAATTAAAATATGTAACTAGTGGTTTTTTAATCGTGCTGCTGACCATTGTTTTTATGCTTATTTCAATTAAATGGATTAAGATTATTCCGCCTAGTCTGATGGCGTTAATTATAGGAACCATTGCTGTTATTGGCTTGGAAAGAATTATGCCGACCATTCATTTTTCGCTCCCTTTTATAAATGAATTTAGTTTGTTTGGAGAGGTAGAGCGTATTGGGGAAATTCCTAAGGGATTGCCACAGCTTCATTTACCGATAGTAGAAATAGATATTTTGATTAAATTAATTCCACCAGCTCTTAGTATAGCAATCTTGGGATCTATTGACTCTTTATTAACATCTGTTGTTATGGACAACTTAACTGGGACAAAGCATAACAGTAATAAAGAGTTAATTGGCCAAGGTATTGGTAATGCAATGGCTGGTTTATTTGGAGCAATGCCAGGTGCAGGGGCAACCGTAAGATCGGTCGTAAATTTGCGGAGCGGTGCACAAACCGGTCTTTCGGCGATGATTCATAGTGTTGCATTATTATCATTTATGCTGGTGCTGGGATCTTTGGCAAGCCAAATTCCACTTGCGGTACTTGCGGGTATATTGATTGTCACAGGGTTTACGATGTTTGATGTTGATAGTCTTCGGGTGATCCGTAGTGAACCGCGATCTGACGCTATTGTTATGATTTTAACAATGGTTTTAACTGTAGTTGTCGATTTAATGGTGGCTGTAGGTATTGGTATTGTGTTCTCTGCTCTTATATTCATGAAACGAATGAGTGAAGAGGGGGGTTAAGATGACGAATCGAATGGAAGGGGAAATGTCTATTTATACATTAGACGGTCCGCTCTACTTCGGTTCAACTGATGCTTTAATTGATATGATCATGAAGGATAAGGAAAAATCAATCGCAATTGAGATGGACCGTGTCCCGGTATTTGATGCAACTGGTGCATTAGCACTAGTTCAGATCTATGATCAATTGAAGGAACGGGGCCAAACCTTGTATTTAATAGGGGTACAAAAAAATGTTAAGGTTCGATTACGAAAAATGAAAATATTCGAAAGCCTTGGAAACAAGCCAAGATTCAAAGATATTGAGGATTTAAAGTATTACGCGGTCCATGGCTATCGCAAAAAAGCAGAAAAGGTCTTAAACCATTAGGTTTAGGGCCTTTTTGAATACGAACATCAGAAAAGTGAAAGTTTTTTTATTTTATGAAAGTGATTCGATATGCTAATATGTAAGGATGCTAATATATAGTGAGAGAGTTAATTTGGAGGAAACATATGAATCCTAAAAGTAAAGAAAAACTATGGTCGAGATCCTTTGTTTTGTTAATGTTCGGGAACTTTTTCTTATTTATGTCTTTTCAAATGCTTATTCCAACTTTACCCCCGTACATTAAGTCAATAGGGGCTTCGGGTTTAGAGATTGGTTTAGTAACAACCTTGTTTTCAGTTGGGGCTGTTTTTTGTCGGCCGTTTGTAGGGTACATGCTTCAGTATAAAGCTCGAAAACCGTTAGTCTTGTCTGCGGCTACGGCACTCTTGATCATCACCCTACTTTATCCGTTGACACAAGTTGTCGTGCTGTTTCTGGCTTTTCGTTTGCTCCATGGCATTGCCTGGGGTTGGTCCACTACAGTAAACGGTACAGCCGCAGTTGACGTTGTTCCGAATTCCCGGATTGGAGAAGGAATGGGGTATTTCGGACTTTCAACAACAATTGGAATGATCATAGCCCCAAGTCTAGGAATTTATCTATATCAGGTTACAGAATTTAAATATTTAATCTATATTTCAGGTATACTGGGTGTAATCGCCGTTGTCCTGTTTGCAGCGGTTATCTACCACACTCCGGATGCTGTAAAAAATGCGAATAAAAAAGAACTGAAATTTTCTTTTTTAGATTCATTAATAGAAAAGACAAGTTTTGGTCCAGCGTTGATCATGTTAATGGTTACTTTTGGTTATGGTACAATTGCAACCTTTATCGTTATTTTTAGCGAGGAACGAGGAATCGATAAAGTTTTCCTCTTTTATTTATGTAATGCTATTATGGCAACAATTTGCAGGCCGGTAACAGGAAAATGGTTTGATAAAAATGGTCCAATAGGACTTACGTTATTCTGTATATGTTTTACCTTCGCAGCAATTTGGGCCCTTTCATTGGCGCATTCCAATTTCTTAATTGCAATCTCCGGCATTCTATTTGGAATTGGCTTTGGGTCTTTGATTCCAACTCTGCAGTCCTGGGCGCTTTCGTTGACACCACCTAGCAGGCGCGGCGTTGCGAACGGTATGATTTTTTCATCGTTGGATTTAGGAATAGGGCTTGGTGGACTAGTGTTTGGATTTTTAGCTGAGTTTTTTGAACTTGGGATTCTTTTTCAAATTTCCAGCTTATTTTTAATAGTAGCTTTTGTATTAGCCTTAATTGAAAAGAAGCGGTTAAAAGAAAAACACCAGCAGCTGCCGATGGCGTAATGATTTGACTAGCTTTAAGAAAAAATATCGATAGGAGACTATGTATGACAGAAAAGAAAAAGATTAGTTTAGCTGAGGCAATGAAGCAGAAATTAGCTCAAAAACAACAACAGACTAATAATGGAAAATTAGAAAATGGCATCGTTAAAAAAACTCAGCCATTAAAAAGCCAGTTAACAAAAAAGCCTAATAATCAGCGAAAAAGAATGGGCGTTTAAAAAGTATATAGTTAATAAACATTGGGAAGCATCCTCCTTATATGGAGGGTGCCTTTTTTTGCTCTTTTCCTCTTTATTTTGAGTGTGATATAGTAAAAAAGTGAAAATTAAGAGGGGATATGAACGATGAGTGTAAAAAAACAGGTTAATAATAGACGTACATTTGCAATAATCTCCCATCCAGACGCAGGGAAAACAACGATGACTGAAAAATTGCTCCTTTTCGGTAACATTATTCGTGAAGCGGGTACTGTTAAAGGGAAAAAGTCAGGCAAGTTCGCCACTTCTGACTGGATGGAAATTGAGAAAAAAAGGGGAATCTCTGTTACATCAAGTGTAATGAGCTTTCCATATAAGGATTACTACGTAAATATTTTGGATACCCCAGGACATGAAGACTTTAGTGAAGATACGTATCGTACGTTGACTGCAGTCGATAGCGTTGTGATGATCATTGATTCAACAAAAGGTATTGAACCGCAAACGATTAAACTTTTTAAAGTTTGTCGAATGAGAGGGATTCCAATTTTCACATTTATTAATAAGCTGGATCGTGAAGGAAAAGACCCGCTTGAGTTGTTAGCGGAAATCGAAGACATTCTTGGCATCGAGTCTTACCCTATGAACTGGCCAGTTGGAATGGGAAAACGATTTGAAGGTATTATCGACCGTTTTAACAATCAATTTGTTCGTTTTCTTGGTGATGAAAAAGAAGAATTCACTCCACTTGAACAATTGGATAAAGCCGGAAACCCGACAATTGAATCTGTTTTTGATGAGCTTGAGCTTCTTGATGAAGCAGGAAATGAATTTAGCGAAGAGCGTGTTATGAATGGTGAATTAACACCTGTCTTTTTTGGAAGTGCACTAGCAAACTTCGGTATACGGACATTTTTTGATACGTTTATCCGTTTTGCTTCAGCACCAAAACCTAGGAAAACAGATGATGGTCTTGTCAGCCCTGATTCTGAAATATTTACAGGCTATATTTTTAAAATTCAAGCCAATATGAATCCAGCCCATCGTGACCGCATTGCTTTCTTAAGGATTTGTTCTGGAAAATTCACTCGCGGCATGAATGTGCGTTTAACAAGAACAAATAAAACGATGAATCTTAATCAAACCCAGCAGTTTTTGGCGTCTAGCCGTGAAACGGTAGATGAAGCCTATGCTGGAGATATTATCGGACTATATGACCCGAATATGTATCAAATTGGAGATACAATCACAGCTGGGAAAGAGGACATCCATTATCGTGAGCTGCCGCAGTTCCCACCGGAAATGTTCCGGAAAGTACGTGTGAAAAACGTAATGAAATCCAAGCAATTTAAAAAAGGCATTGAACAGCTTGTGCAAGAAGGAGCAATCCAGCTCTTTAAACAAGAATCAAATGATGATACCATTCTAGGTGCAGTTGGACAGCTGCAGTTTGAAGTATTTGAATATCGAATGAAGGCTGAATATAATGTTGATATCGAATTTACACATCTAGGTGACCGGATTCCAAGATGGCTTGCTGAGCCACCAAAGGATCTCCGATTATTTGATTCAAGAAGCTTACTTGTGAAAGACCGTTATGACAGATATGCTGTTCTTTTTGAAAATGATTTTACACTTCGTTATTTTAAGGATAAAAATAAAGACGTTGAGCTAATTGATTTATTCGAGGCAAATGATTATAAGAGCTCGTAAATATAATAGTTGTTGAAAAGAGGGGACTCAGACTGTAAACTGAGTCCCTTTTATTTGAACTTATTCAATCATAGAAGGGAAAATCTAATGAGAATTAATAAATATATAAGTAGTTCGGGGTTTTGCTCGAGAAGAGAAGCAGAACGGTTAATTCGGGCAGGGAGAGTAACTGTTAATGGGGTAATACCAGAACAAAATTATATAGTAACTTCAAATGACGTGGTCCTTATTGACGGAGGTCCATTACCAGTTAAAAAGGGTGACATCTATATTGCTCTTAACAAACCAGTTGGGGTTGTTTGCACAAACGCTAAATCAGTTAAAAATAATATTGCAGATTATATGAACTACCCTGAAAGAATTTTTGCAATAGGAAGATTGGATAAAGATTCCGAGGGGTTGATATTGCTTACGAATGATGGAGAAATTGCCCATAAAATACTTCATTCAGAGCACGAACATGAGAAAGAGTATATTGTTACAGTTGATAAGCCGATTACAGAAGCATTTATCAACGAAATGGAACAAGGTGTTGAAATATTAAATACAATTACAAAGACATGTAAAGTCCAGCCAATCAACGAAACGACCTTCAGAATTATTTTGACTCAGGGATTAAACCGACAAATTCGGAGAATGTGTAAACAGTTAACATATAAAGTTGTTCGCCTCCAACGAGT
>JAEWMK010000332.1 GCA_023457235.1 Bacillota bacterium | reverse complement strand
CCATAGGCGATTCCAATCGTAAATCCGCCAAATATGTCAGTAACTATGGTGATGAGTCTGCTGCTCATATCTGTTTTCATAAAAGCAGCACTGAAAAATCCGGACACAAGAAAAAGTACAACCTCTTTTCTCATGCGCGGTAATGTATTAAAGACATGACCTTTTAATTCAACAAAATATCTAGCTTGGCTTCGCTGAAAAAAGCTCCATAACAGCGGAAATAATAGGGCGACAAGACAAATAATGACCGCTACCTCTAAACCGCTAAAGAATTCAATTCCAAGAACAATCATCATCATCAATAAAAGCAATAAAAATAATTCAAAGACCTTTTTCTTTACATACCTGTTATTTAAATGCGGCGCACGTGCATCTTCATTCGTTGCAGACATTTCAAGTGCAAAGGAAGCGTCTGATTTTTGAATAAGTGACCAATCCACGGCGAAACTTATGAAAAAGCTTATCAACACAAATCCCAATGAGTACGGAAGAATGGTACCCCACTTCGTTGATAGCATACTCAACACTACGGCCACTGCTCCAAAATAAGGGGACCAGAAAATAACACTTAGAAAGCCTCTATTAATCGCGCTGACTAAAAAACGGGGCGATTGAATAGGTGCGGCCTTTGATAAATAATGGAGAATTGAAATGGAACCAATATTAAAAACTACCCCCAATGCATGTGCAAGCGTTTGAGTTACAAGAAAAACGAAAGAAGATTTAGGGTTTACTCGTGCAAATAATTGTTTTAAAGATTCTAAGTATCCACCCGATCGCACCGGGATACCTAGTAAAGGTACGAGTGTAAATATAGAAACTAATGTTAAATTGACTCGAACACCATCCAGCCATTGTCCGATCGGGGCTCTAACGCCAATAAAGATTGAGATTGCAGCTATTAATAAGAAATATGTAATAATTTTCAAACTGCCTTCGAGAGCGGATAAAGAAAGAACAATGAAAACTACAATTCCCATGCTCAAAATTATTTCAAGAAACTGTGATTCGAGAAAATAATTAAATATATAGCCAAAGGCAATCGCAACAAGGAAAATTCCAAGAAAATGGTCCTTTGTCGATTCTCGTGCGCCATTATTTTGGCGTTCATTCTGTTTCACCAAATTCATCTCTTTTCAATAATTAATTCCATCATTTTAGCATGAATACTCAGAATATTAAATACTCCCTCAATTATAAATCATACAATCCTTTAGATGATTTACAAACATTTTAGTACTAAATGTTTAGAAAATTACAACAAAATGTGTTGTATGAAATTGGAAGTGCTTTCATTATAATATTGTTATCGAGTGAGCTTAGATGAATTTTAATAAGAAAAGCGTAGGAGCTGGAGCTAGACAATGATGCACAAAAAAACTATCAGGTACCACAATGGTACCTGAATTTAATAACCAAGTCGCTCTGAAATGTTTTCGGCTGCTCGAATCAATTCTGTCGCCAAAAAGTTAATACGCTGTGTTGAAAAACGATGACTGGGACCAACAAAATTAATGGCGGCTACCACTTGTCCGGCGTAATTTCTTATTGGCGCAGAAATAGAAGTGACACCTTGCCGGAGTTCTTCATTTCCTACAGAGTAGCCTCTTTCATAAATTTTTGTTAATTCTTGTCGGAATTTACTTGGATCCGTAATTGTATTTGGTGTGTATTGCTTAAGCCCTCTGCTTATTACTAGTTCTACCTGTGATGGATCGCCAAAAGCGAGCAGAAGCTTTCCGGAACTTGTACAATGGGATGGATTATGGAGGCCGGAATAGGTAATCATCTTTTCGGGATTTATTCCTTCAATCTTACACAAATAGATGATTTGTAAATCCTCCAACACGGCAATGTGGGAAGTTTCCTTGCATTTTTCTACCAGGTTCTTAATGATTGGCAGCGCCTCATTATGGAGATCAAGATGACCTAATACAATGGAGCTTAATTGTAATACCGATACACCAAGTTCATATTTGTTTGTTTCATTATTCTTTTTTACAAAACCTTCTGATGCTAGTGTTACTAATATTCTTTGGACACTGCTTTTACTAATCCCAAGCTCATCTGCCAGTTCTCGGACACCTCTTTGTGGTTGTTCCATACTAAAAGAACGCAGGATCCTTAAAGTATTTTTTACTGATGAAAGTAAATTATCTTGTTCTGTTTTCATTTGGTCTCTCCTGTATTAAAATAAATAGTAAGAAAATTTCTGAAAAAACATTTTATATCGTCCCGTACAGAGGGACATCATCCTTGTATATGGGACAAACTTTGATATATTGATTATACAAGACATTTTTCGCATTTGTAATACATATTTCGCATTTTTAAAGCGCTGTCATTTTGTGTATTTCGACATCAAGAGACTAGAATATTTTCTTGGATCGAGGTGGTACCGTATTGGCGAATCACTCTTCTATTGAAAAAGAATCCGTTGTTTCGTTTCCCTCAGATGGAAGGATCTATTTAAATAATCAAAGGGTCTTTATTACCTCAACAGCTGCTATGAGTCTATTGCGTCAGGGTTTACTAGAGATGGTTGGAGAAAAAAGAACGAGACAATTTCTTGTGTTACACGGATGGAGTCTCGGTGTTCATGACGCAACCGGAACCTTAATAAATAATCCTAACAAATCTCAAGAGGAAATGATTCTTGATGGGCCCGTACTACATACGCAAAAAGGGCACGTCTATGTCCAACCTTTAAAATTGGAGATGGATATAAAAAAGAAAAGTTTCTATATGGAAGGAATTTGGCGTAATTCACATGAGGCTGAAGAATGTAAAAAGCTTTTTGGTTTAGACGACAGACCTACCTGCTACGTTACAATTGGCTATGCCAGTGGGTATATATCAACAATCTTAGGGATGAAGGTTATTGTCACAGAGGTAAAGTGTGAAGGTAAGGGTGATGATTGCTGTCATTGGATCGCTAGACGTGAGCAGGAATGGAAAGATAAAGAAGTTAAAGAGTTATTTAGTTTTAATGAAACTAGCTTAATTAAAGAATTAGAGCTGGCTTATGAACAAATAAAGGAAGAAAGGGACAATCTAGAAAAATCTTTTACCATTCATAAACGATTAACGAGTGAATTAATCCAAGGTCATGATTTGCAGTCTATTGCAAGCGTTCTCTTTGAGACATTGAATGTACCTATTATGTTTGAAGACCATCAATTTAATGTGTTGGCGGCAGCCGGATTAGATGAAAATGAAACAATAAAGAGTAATGAGCAGATGAAGTATTTTAAAAATACAAAAAGACAACGGTTTAAAGAATTGAAATTGGAATTCCATAAAGATTTCAAACCGGCCATTGTACATGTTGCAAGCCAACATTACCGCTTAATGATTCCGATTTTATTAAATCATCAAATAATGGGTTATTGCTCTTTAATACGGTCTACAGATAAATTTTCAATACTAGAAAACATGATGATAGAGAGGTCATCCGTTGTTTGTGCGATGTATCTACTAAATGATCGAACTGTGATTGAAGCAGAGCAACGGATGCGTGGGAATATATTAGAAGAGATTCTATCAGGAAAAATGAGTAAACAAGAAATTATAAAAATGGGGCAGTATGTGAATGTTGATTTTTTAAAGCCTTTTCATATAGTAGTAGTTAGTGTTTTTCGTACGGGGCATAATGTGAAGGAAGAAATTGAATGGAAAGATGACCTCGTTACCAAAATATCGGGATTTTTCAAAAAGATGTCCTTTCCAATATTAATAACCCATAAATTAAATAATTTCGTAATCTATATTCAAAATGATATTTTAAATCAGTGTAATAAGACGATACAGAGCCTCACCGGAGAGATACTGACTGTTTGTTCAAAGTCATACCAGTGCTCTACTTTTTATAGTGGTATTAGCACACGCCAGGATAATATCGAGTTAGCCAAGGATCAATTCGAGGAAGCTTTGACAGCAGTAAATCTTAGCTCGAAATCCAAACCAATTACTAGTTATGAAGAGCTTGGGTTTATTGGACTACTAATACAAACGGGAGATAAAGAGGCTATCAAAAAATATTCTCTCCAAGTATTGAAAGATCTATTAGAATACGATTACCGCAAAGGTATGGATTTAACTAAAACACTGTATCACTATATTTTGAATGGGGGCAATCTGGAACAGACTGCCTGCAGCTTGGCATTATCTATTAGTGGCTTAAGATACAGGATTGAGAAAATAAAGGATATTTTGTCTGTGGACATCCGTCAACCAGCCTCAAGTTATCCATTATTTCTTGCAATACAAATGCTTATTATTTTAGGTGAAATACAATTCGATTTGTAACAAAAAGTTAACAAACTATCAAAAATTGACTGAAAATAATTCTATTATTTAGTTTATACTGTATGTAGATGTCTGAAAATAATCAAAAATTAGAATATTTCATATGGAGACAATACTATTGAAATATTTTAATCTATAAATTAGTAAAATAATAAAATTAGGGGGAATGTTGTAATGGCTATCATGCGCTTAGGAAGAGTAGAAGTTGGATGTCCAAACTGGGAAAAATCTATTGAGTATTATAAAAATGTAATCGGTTTAATAGAAACAGGACGTGATGAAGATCGAGTCTATTTAAAAGCTTGGGATGAGTATGACCATCATAGTGTTATTTTGAGAAAATCCGATTCAGCTGGCTTAATTCATATGGCGTTTAAATGTGAATTTGCTTCTGATCTAAATTTATATGAAGAGAAATTGAATAACTATGGTATAACTACAAAGCGTATTGAAGCTGGAGCCCGTCTTGCCGAAGGAGAAGCAGTGCAATTTGTTTTGCCAACTGGACAAACAATGGAGCTTTACAACGAAATTGAAGTTGTAGGAAATGGCTTACCACTTGTGAATCCGGATCCATGGCCAGATGGATTAAAAGGAATGCATCCAACACGTTTAGATCATCTTTTAGTTGCTGGGGATGACGTAGATGGAGCAGTGAAAATATTCCTAGAAATTTTTGATTTCCATGTAAGTGAGCAATTAGTTGCTGGCCCAAATAATGACCAGACAATTGCCAAATGGTTATTCAAAACAAATACAGCCCATGATATTGCCATTATTAAAGGTCCTCATAATGGGCTACACCACTTCGCATTCTGGTTGGATGAGTGGCATGAAATTAGACATGCAGCCGATTTAATGGCAAAACATGATGTAATGGTTGACGCTGGACCAACACGCCATGGTATTACGAGAGGTACAACTATTTACTTCTTTGACCCATCTGGTAACCGTAATGAGGTGTTCTGTGGTGGCTATATCACATACCCTGATTTTAGAACAATCACATGGACAGAAGATACAATTGGTAAGGCAATCTTCTACTTCGAAAGAGAATTGAACGAAAGATTTACAACTGTATTCTCATAAAAATAATATAAAAATAAAAGGAAGTTTCTCGATTTGGCTGCGCTCGGGAGTGGTACCAAATAACCGGGAAACTTCCTTCTACTTATAATTGAAATTTTCATCAAAGGGGTTATGTTAAATGGGAGCTTATAAAGTAGTTGTAAGAGATAAAGAAATCGTTGTGAGGGAAAATGAAACGATTCTTAATGCATCACAACGCCAAGCAGGCGGAATTTTTGTCGGCTGTAAAGGCGGCGGCTGCGGGATGTGTAAAGTAAAGGTTGTCAGTGGTCATTCATTAGATGGAATTGCCTCGAAATCAGTGTTATCTGATGATGAACATTCAGCAGGCTACCGGTTAGCATGCCAAAGTATGCCATTAACAGATATGGTTGTTGAACCATGCAGAGAAAAGAATAAAATTCTAAGATAATCAGAAAAAGAAAGGCTGATCCTTAAATTTAAGGAATCAGCCTTTTCGCTTTTCTAGTGTCTAGCTGCGGCGCCCAGCGACTCGTAAACTTCGCTCATCTCCCTACGATAAGTCAACATCGACTCAATTCTTTCGTTGTGTTTCCTTTATCTCAGTCGATGCACTCCAGTTTATACGTCGCTGAACGGGCGCTTTCGCTTTTCTATTTTTCCAGTTCTAGTAATAAATCGTCCGCTTGGACAGCTTCACCGCTTCTTACATGGATGTCTGTGACAACCCCGTCAAATGGAGCTTGAACCGTAGTTTCCATTTTCATTGCTTCGGTAATCATTAAATGGTCCCCTTTTTTAACTTTTTCCCCTTTTTCTACTAATACTTTAACAACTGTTCCAGGCATAGAGGCACCGATATGATTTGGATTTTTCTTTTCTGCTTTCGGTTTTGCTGCGACAGCAGATTTCATACTTTCATCTTTAATGATTACTTCGCGTGGCTGACCGTTTAATTCAAAGTAAACAACTTTTGTACCGTCTCGCTGTGTTTGACCAATGGAAATTAACTTAACAATCAATGTTTTCCCTTGTTCGATTTCCACTTCGATTTCTTCACCGAGACGCATGCCGTAGAAGAAAGTAAGGGTGTCAAGAACGGAAACATCACCATATTGGTCATAGAATTGTTGATACTCCTCAAATACTTTCGGATATACAGCATAGCTGATCACATCTAATTCAGAAACCTCATGTTCAAATGTATTTTCCAACTCTTTTTTAATGGCATTAAAGTCAACTGCCTCCAGCAATTCACCAGGTCTCACGGTAATTGGCTCACGGTTCTTTAAAATTACTTTCTGTAGCTTTTCAGGGAAGCCTAGGTAAGGTTGACCGAGATAGCCTTGGAAAAATTCTACTACAGAATCAGGGAAATTAAGTGTGTCACCACGTTCGATCACATCTTCTTCTGTCAGTTTGTTTTGAACCATGTATAACGCCATATCTCCAACTACTTTTGAAGAAGGAGTTACTTTAACAACATCGCCAAACATATCATTCACATTGCGATACATTTGCTTAACATTGTCCCATTCACTTTCTAGACCAACAGCCTTTGCTTGCTGCTGTAAATTGCTGTATTGTCCACCTGGCATTTCATGATTGTATACTTCTGTATGAGGCGCATACATTCCGGATTCAAATGCTTTATAGTAGTGGCG
>JAEWMK010000331.1 GCA_023457235.1 Bacillota bacterium | reverse complement strand
GGTCTCGAGATAAAGGAAACACGACGAGTATTACGAGTCGATGTTGACTTACGCAAAAGAGGTGGGCGAAGTTTACTAGTCGCTGGGTGCTGGAGCTAGACAATTATGCGCAAAACTTACTAATAATGAATTATTTTCAATGTCATTAGGCTGGTTGAAATACCGACGACAAAAATTGTAATTAACGACAACAACAGTGTTTCTGGTGATATAAGTAGACCGCCAATAATGACTACAAGTGCATCGATCAGCAATATAACTACTCCTACATTCATCCTGAACATATCTGAAAGAAACTGGGCCAACAAGTCAGTGCCGCCTGTACTTGTCTCAAATTTAAGCATTGTACCAATTCCGATACCAACAAGAAGCCCACCTAGAATGGAGCTTATGAATGGAGTTTGAAAAGACTCCGAAAATTGAACCCTTAACGGTGAGAGGACATCAATAAAAAATGAAGAAACTAAAAGCCCATGAATACTATTATAAAAATAAAGTCGATAACGAAACCAAGCTAATATAAAAATCGGAATACTGCAGAAAATAATCGTAAGCCCCGTTTCGAATCCCCATAAATAATTTACAATTAATCCAATTCCAATCATTCCTCCATCCAATAATTCATTTGGAAAAAGGAATAAATTAATTCCTATGGCAACAGATATACTCCCAGCGACAATTGCACAAGATTTTTTAACAAAAGACATTCAGCATCTCCTTCACTTAACGGACATGCTACATGTATATGCCTTTTGATTTTGAAATAGGAGTAAAAAAGACTGCCTTACAATATCTCGTAACATAAAAAAGGCAGCCAATTCTAGTATTTTTATTTCATTTCTTCTAGTAGCTCCATCACAGCATCCCTCGGGTTTTCACTGTTACTAATGGCCGAAATAACAGCAACTCCATCTGCCCCCGCATCGATAACCGGTTTGATTAAGCCCTTATGAATTCCGCCAATTCCTACAATTGGAACAGTGATATTATTTTCTCTTAATTCAACTATCACCTCCGGCCCCTTCACTTCACGAATATCTTTTTTGGTGGTCGTTTCATACATCGGTCCAACACCTAAATAATTCGCACCTTGGGCTAAAGCTTTATTCGCTTCATCAAGGTTGTGGGCGGAAATACCAAGTATTTTGTCACCAATCATTTTTCTCACTTTTTGAGGGTCTTCATCTTCTTGACCAATATGTACTCCATCTGCATCAATTTCAAGCGCTAAGTCAAGATCATCATTGACGATAAAAGGAATGCCATTTTGTTTACATATAGCTTGGAGTTTCTTTGCCAGCTGCTTTTTCTCAGAACCCTCTTTTGCACCGTTACCTTTTTCCCTGAATTGAAAAAAGGTAACACCTCCATCAATCGCTGCTTGTAGTACAGCTTCTGGGTCCTTTAAACAGTTATTACTGCCCATTACAAAATAAAGCCTAAGCTTTTTTCTAAGCTCTTCCTCGGTATAGCTCATCTGCTGAATACACCCCTTTTATTGTAAGCCCAATGATTTGTTGGACCGTGGCCAGTGCCGATATGCAAATCATCTTCAATTGCTGCCTGGATAAAGTTTTTAGCAACTGATATCGAATCCTCGACCGTTTTCCCTTTTGCTAATTGGGCTGTAATTGCTGCTGAAAACGTACAGCCAGTACCATGTGTATTCTTAGTAGCAATTCGCTTGCTTTCAAATTGGAAAAAGCGGGTTCCATCGAATAATAGATCAATCATTTGCTCTGTTTCTTCATGTCCGCCTTTAATCATTACATTTTTAGCACCAAGATTATAAATGATTTTGGAAGCTTCCTTTCGTTCGCTAAGATTAGTTATTTTAATCCCGGAGATCACTTCTGCTTCTGGGATATTGGGAGTTATAACAGTTGCTATTGGCAATAAATAATCTTTTAGGGCTTCGATTGCTTCCGCTTGTAATAATGGCGATCCTCCTTTTGCAATCATCACCGGGTCTATTACAAGATTGGACCATTGATATTGTTTAATTTTTTCCGCGACAACTTTAATAATTTCACTGTTAAAAAGCATGCCTGTCTTTACAGCATCTGGTGTTAAGTCTGTACCAATTGAATCAATTTGCTTGGCAATACCTTCAACGCTTACTGGATAAACCCCCTGTACCCCGGTTGTATTTTGTGCTGTAATTGCCGTAATCGCCGTCATTCCATATACACCAAGTTCTTGAAACGTTTTTACATCTGCCTGGATTCCCGCTCCCCCACCGGAATCTGAGCCAGCAATTGTAAGTGCCTTAAAAACCTTCATTAGATACTCACTCCATTTCTTTTTATACAATAAAAAAAAGCCAACCAAATAGGGTGGCTTTCTGCTTTAAAACAGAATAAATCGCATTCCCTACGTTGGTACTAACCAAATCAGGTTCAAGGGTTAGACATTTGTCCTCTCAGCCATTAGGCACCCCTAGCTAATCTTTCAGTATTAAAAATGATTCCTAGTTTAGTATATCAATACTTTCTATCTTTGTTAAGTTGCTAATTACACAAAAGTTTCATAATTAAGAAAACATTAACCAAGGTTTATAAATTATAATTAATTTAAACTTTTCATACAGGAGAATAATGAATGAGAACATTTACACTTATTTTTAATGAGTTTGATTGCTATAAGTACCTCCGCAACGGGATCAGCGATTTTATTAAAGACATGGTCGCATATGATGCTACTCTTGTAGAGGTTGTCTTAAATGAAGCGGTTAATAATGCTATTAAGTATGGAAGAAATAAAAAAGTAATGGTCCGGGTTAAAATTCAAAAAAATGGATTGCTAGTTATAAGGGTAAAAGATAGAGGCAAAGGCTTTGCAGTAGATGACACTATTCAAAAAGTAAATGAAACTAATATGATGAAAGAAATAAACTATACAACTTTAAAAGAATCAGGCAGAGGTCTATTTATTATGCAGCAGGTAATGGATAAAGTCATTTATAATAAGAAGGGAAATGATGTGTTGCTGGTGAAAAATATAAAACACAGAAAACAAATTCATTAGGTGGTAAAAATGAGGATTCAGGATTTGAGTTTAAAAGTAAAGCTTGGGTCAATTTTTACAATTGTCTTACTTTTAAACTTTTTTGGATTTTATGTAATGATAAATTTTCTGGATGATCATAAATATGACAGTCACTTAATTAATCTAGCAGGTTCCCAAAGAATGTTAACGATGCAAATAGTTAACGAGGCTTACCATGTGGCAGACGGCATCCTCGCCTATCAAACTCAACTTCGTGCAACGGCTAATAAGTTTGAGAAAAATCAAGGGGATCTTATTTTTGGGAATAAAAGATCCGGCATCCATGGAATAAAGGTGCCAAATATTAAAGCTCACCTTCTTGAGGTATTACATGAATGGCAGCCCTTTTCACAGAAATTGGACAGGCTTATTAATTCAAATGATCCATCCGAAAAAAAACAAATTGCAGCTGAAATACAACAAGATAGCGTATTGTTACTAAGAAAAGTTAATAATATAACGAATCAAATTGAGCAAAATTCAGAGCATAAGGTAGAAATTATTAAGAATATCCAGATGTCGATTATGCTAGTAAATTTATTCATTTTCCTTTTCGCGATATGGGCAAGCATCCATCATATTATTCATCCAATTACGGATGTCATTCAGCTAATGAAAAGAGTTGCAGACGGGGATATCAATGTTAAAAAGCTAACTGTAGAACGCAGGGATGAAGTGGGACATCTTGCCCATTCTTTCAATCACATGGTTTCTAACTTGAAGCACCTCGTTTTAACCGGAAAAGTCCAGGCGGATTTCCTGCCGCCTGAAACTTTAAATGAAATCTTTGAAATTAAAACTATATATAAACCGTCTGAATATGTCAGCGGCGACTTTTTTCATTATATTTGGGATAAGGATACTAATAAATTATATGGGTACTTAATCGATATTATGGGACATGGTCTGGATACGGCTCTTCACACTTCACATATTCACGTTTTATTTGAACAGGCTGCTCATAAACATGATTTATCACTCGCAGAAAAAGTTAAGTGGGTAAACCATGAATCTATTAAATTTTTAACAAATGAAACATTTGCAACAGGGATTTGTTTTGAATTTAACTTTACAACATCTGCATTAAAGTATGTTTCTTGTGGGATTAATCACTTTATTGCAATGACAAATGAGGAAAAAAGAATGATTACTGTCGAAGGGGGCTTTTTAGGAATTATGGATACAATGCCCTTCGAGGAATATGAAATGCCGTTTCAGTCAGGTGATTATTTCACCTTCTTAACGGACGGCTTACTAGACCACATAAAGGTTGATCAACTTCAATCGTCGAGTAGCTTCCAAGCAACATATGAAATGCTAGTAGTCTTAAGTAATAGTTCTATTATCACAGATGATACATCTGGACTATGTATAAATATTAAATAACATGATAATATATTCCTATTAAAATCGATGGAGTGATTCAATGAAAATGAGTCTGAAAGTTAAATTAATCGGTAGCTTCATTGTACTAATAACATTGCCGATTATTGCTTTAACCGTTTTATCGTACAATATGACTGCGAACTCGATGCAAGAAACGATTGAAAAACAATTAGTTGAAACAACTAGATTAACAGCAGAATCAATTAATCAAACAGTACAATCTACTACTTCCTTATTACAACTGCAAAGCAAAGCTGAACTTATACGAAATATTACTAAAGACAGTGAATCAGAGTATAAAAATACTGTATTGAACATGCTAAAAAACACTATTAATGATAATAAAGAATTAATAGAGATGATCCTGATAACGGATGAAAAAGGGATATCTTACATGGACAGCTCCGATTCCAAAGAGGTGACTAACTTATCTGATAGACAATATGTGAAGGATGCATTAAAGGGGAAATATTCTATAAGTGATGTTATTACCTCAAAATTCACAAATGAGCCTGTAATAGCGATTGCATTTCCATTAGTAACTGACGATCAAAAGGTTAACGGTCTATTAATTGGGACGATTAAATTCGAAAAAATTTCAGAAAAAGCAGAGCAAATCAAAATTGGCAAATCCGGATATGCCTATATGATAGATAAACAGGGACTGATCATTTCACACCCTGTAAAAGAAAAGATTCTAAAAGAAAATGTGACGGACACAGGTAGCCCTGAACTTCAAGCATTAGTTAAAAAAATGAATGCAGGAGAAACTGGCAGCGGGTATTATACATATGAAGGAATTTATAAATTTGTTACCTTTCAGCCTGCCGCTAAGTGGAGTGTTGCTGTAACAGCAAATTATGATGATTACATGGCCCCTGCTTATGAAATAAGAAAAGACAGCATAATCATTTCAACTGTAGCCATCATCATTGCGGTCCTTGCCGCTTATTTTATTTCAACGAGAATTGTTAATCCGATTCGCAAGCTGCAAAGTGCTATGGAGCTTGGCGGCAGTGGAGACTTAACAATCAAAACATCGATACAATCTAAAGACGAACTAGAGGAATTAAGTGATTCTTTTAATGCAATGATTGATAATCAAGTAAAAATTATTAAACAAGTTTATGCCGCGTCAGATGAATTAGCTGCAGCATCTGAGGAAATGGCAGCTTCAACTGAACAAGTATCGACATCATCTACCGAAGTTGCCGAAAGTACGCATCGACTAGCAATCGAAGCTGAAAATGGAAATTTTGCGATCATTGATACTTCAAAAGCGTTACTCGAATTATCGTCCTTAATACAAATTGCTAAAAACAAAGCAACATCTGCTGACCAAAGCTCGCAATTTACCTTAATAACGGCAAATGATGGGAAGGATACCGTCTTGGATGTTATTACAAGAATGGAACATATTAAAACAAAAATGGAAGAAACAAAGACACATATTTCATCTTTAGAACAATATTCAAAGGAAATAACATCTATTACCGATACAATTACAAACATAGCAGAACAAACAAATCTATTAGCATTGAATGCCGCCATTGAAGCCGCCCGTGCCGGTGAAGCCGGTCAAGGCTTTGCAGTTGTTGCCAACGAAGTCCGTAAATTAGCAGAGCAATCAAACAATGGAGCAACGGAGGTAGCGAACCTAATTAGAAAGGTAACAGAAACAACCGCGAATACTGTTATTGCGACCGATCAAAGCAGTAAACAGGTGGAAGAAGGAGTTTTGGCGGTTACAAAAGCTGGAGATGCATTAGAAAAAATAGTAGATGCAGTCCTAAAAACCGTCGCTGATGTTAACGGGATTGTATCTGTTACCGATAATGAGGTTGCTACTTCGGAGAAAATAGTTGAACTTATTAATTCATTGGCAACCTTTATAGAGACTACTGCTGCAAGTGCCGAGGAGGTTTCGGCTTCGACAGAAGAAACGTCAGCAGCAATGGAAACTATTGCATCAAGCACTGAACAAATCAATGCAATGGCACTGCAACTTAAGACTTCAATCGAGAAATTCAAGCTTACTAATTAGAGGAGTGGAAATATGTCTTTTCAAATAAATGCCAAAGCTGATGAAATATTCGTAACCTTATCCAAAGAAGTGTATGTTGAACAAGCCTCTAATTTTAGAGAAGCACTTATGCCTTATCTTAATAATGGATATAAAAACTTCACGTTAGACGTTAGTTCTCTATCCTATATTGACAGCTCCGGTTTAGGTGTTTTAATCGGCATCCAAAAGCGAGCAATGTCGAATGGTGGAAAGGTTGTTATTAAAGGGCTAAATGGACAAGTAAAGGAATTATTTGAACTTACCAGATTAACGAAAATTTTTGAGATTGTGGACTAAAATGAAAGCCGCTTATCCAAATTTAATGGGATAGGCGGCTTTTAATTTCCTTTACAATTTAACTCTATCGTACAAATTTCCCACTCCGGATTAGTCTCACTTAAAATTTGTCTTACCTCATACTTCGTTTTTGCTTTTACTTTTAATAAATCTATAGTTGCCCCTTTTTTCACCCAAACATTATATTGGTTACTCGATTTATTTGTGGTAACTTGAGGATTTTGAGGTTTAGCCTCTTTTTCTTTTCGTTCAATTTTAATTTCTAAATCTAACGCATCTAGTACTTTATACAACGTATCCAGCCTTGGACGGTTTGTTACACTCGTTAGCCGTGATATCGCAGGGGAACATAAGCCAGTTATTTCCTCAATATCTTTAAGGGATAGACCAAGTTCTTTTCGTCTCGCTTCTATCATGTTGGCAATCTTTGAATAACGATTAATATAGTCATTGTTGCTTTCAATTTTCGTTTTTGATGACATGCTCTTCCCCCCCTTTGTCAAAGCCCGTATTTAAATTATAAACTAACGTTACGAATTTTGTAAAAAAAACAGGAAAATTGTGATAGTAAATTTCCAAAATTTGTTTTATATTTTAAATAACAAAACTTTTTCGTTTATTAAGTTTGGTTTTTATAATTTTCATAGTTTTTATAGTCAAAACACAGGAGGAAATAATATGGTTAAAATGACTGTTAGAAAAAAACTTATAACAGTTACGTTGTTGTTATTAGCGATACCTAGTCTTATCATTGGCTTCATCGGCTACGAAACAGCAAAGACAAACCTTGAAGAACAAGGGAAGATTAGCTTAAAAAACAATGTCAATATGGCGCTGGAAATGATTGAATCTCTTAATGAGGAAGTAACAAATGGACATATAACCATTGAGGAAGCCCAAGAACGATTTAAAGTTGCAATTCTTGGCGAAAAACAGGCCGATGGTACACGCCCAATCAACCAGAATATTGACATGGGGAAATATGGGTACTTTATCGTATTTGATAAAGCTGGTAAGACAGTTGCGCATCCAACTAAGGAAGGTGAAGTCATGTTGGATGTAAAAGACAGTAATGGTATATTGTTTGTTCAGGAGCAAATCACACAAGGGAATAACGGCGGTGGCTTTATTACCTATAATTTTGGATTACCAAATAATCCTAATAAAGTGGAGCCGAAAATTACTTATACGGCTAAAGATCCGTACTGGGGATGGTACATTTCAGCAGGGACGTACTTAGTTGATTTTAATAGTAGTGCCAATAAAATTTTAAGCACATTATTCATCTCGCTAGGAATAGCACTTGTACTAGGGGCTATAATTATTTATTACTTTGCGAACTCTTTCTCAAAACCTATTATTGAAATTGCCAAAAATGCTGAAAAAATTGCGGAAAAGGATTTGTCAATTAAAATAATAAATGTAAAAAATAAAGATGAAATTGGCGAACTGGCAAAAAGCTTTAACCACATGGTTTCAAGCTTAAGAGCGATGATTCAAAATATTGACGAGGCGTCCCAACAGGTTGCTTCCACTTCAGAAGAACTAATGGCAAGCAGTGAACAAACAGGCCAAGCGACGGAACTTATTACTGAATCTATCCAACAAATTGCAGTTGGTTCAGAATCTAGTTTAAAAGGAACAATTGAGGCAACAGAGGTTGTTTCTGAAATTTCAAAAGGAATGGACCAAATTGCTCAAAGTATTCAAGAGGTTTCAGATGCTTCGTTCTAGACCTCACAAGCTGCAAAAACAGGAAACGTTACGATAAAAGACTCGATTGAGCAAATGAATCTCGTCCATCAATCTACTGATGAAATGAGCACGGTAATAACTTCACTAGGCGAAAAATCTCAAGAAATTAGTCAGGTCATCTCGCTTATTACAAATATTGCGGAACAAACTAACCTACTTGCCTTGAATGCAGCAATTGAGGCTGCCAGAGCAGGTGAACACGGAAAAGGTTTTGCCGTTGTAGCGGATGAGGTCCGGAAATTGGCTGAACAGTCCAGCCATGCTACAAAGGATGTAAGTCAATTAATTTCTGAAATTCAAAAAGAAGTGAATCAAACGGTACGCGCAATGGAAATGGGACAAAACCGCGTAAAAGAAGGAATTGTTTCTGTTAACAATGCTGGTGAAGCATTTAAGCAGATTACAATTCATGTAGACCATGTGTCTGCACAAATACAGGATGTTTCAGCGGCTATTGAGGAAATTAATGCGAGTACAGAGCAATTAGTGCATACAATAAACGAAGCTCAAAAAATAGCGGAACAACAGTCAAGTTATTCACAAAATGTGGCCGCATCTGCAGAGGAGCAAAACGCATCCATGGAAGAGATCGCTGCTGCTTCGGGAATGCTGGCTGATATGGCTGAGAAATTACAACACACCGTATCGTCATTTAAATTGTAAACCAAATACAAGTTTTTTAAGGAACAGGACTACATACCTGTTCCTTCTTTTTTTGAAAAAACTATAAATAGGATTAGAAAATATTGACTAATATTGTGAACTATTGGGGAATTTACCATTAAAGGAGGGTAAATTCATGAGTTATAAAAAATTATGGGTCTGGCTTAGCCTGGTCATTATTATTTCTTTTGGTATTTTAGGATACTATGGTGGTCGTATTTATCAAGTCATGCCTCCGATTCCTGAAAGAGTGGTAACGGAGGATGGTGTAGAATTATTCACCGGCCAAGATATTAAGGACGGTCAGAATGTTTGGCAGTCGATTGGCGGTCAAGAACTCGGTAGTATTTGGGGCCACGGGGCCTATGTTGCGCCTGACTGGAATGCTGATTGGCTGCATCGTGAATCCTTATTTATTTTAGATAAGTGGGGTCACGCCGAGTATGGAAACTATTTCATTGATTTAAATGAAGAACAACAAGCACAGCTACGTGCCCGTTTAACAAAAGAAATGAGAACAAACACTTATGATGAAACAACAAAGGAATTAGTTATTTCTAATGACCGAATGGAGGCTTTCCAATATTTAAGCAGCTATTACAGCGGCTTATTTATGGATAATCCCGACCTTGATGAATTAAGAGATCAATATGCGATTCCAAAGAATACTATTAAGAGTCAAGAACGTATGGATTTGATGAACACCTTTTTCTTCTGGAGTACATGGGCCACCGTAACTAATCGTCCTGGCGATACTGTTTCATATACAAACAATTGGCCAAGTGAAGTTTTAGTTGAAAACCGCCCAACGAGTGAACTAATTATCTGGTCTATCATTAGCTTTGTTATGCTATTAGCGGGAGTTGGTGCACTTGCATGGTATTTTGCAGTGCAACGCCATAAAGAACCACATCTTCCGGAAGTGTACCCTGAAAAAGATCCATTATTAGGATTATCTCCAACTCCTTCTATGAAGGCAACCTTGAAGTATTTTTGGGTCGTAACCGCTTTGATTGTCGTTCAAGTTGGCCTGGGTGCTATTACCGCCCACTATGCGGTAGAAGGTTCCGGTTTTTATGGAATCCCAATCCAAGAATGGATTCCATATTCTGTAACACGAACATGGCATACACAATTAGGAATTTTGTGGATTGCAACTGCATGGCTTGCAACCGGTCTTTATATGGCCCCTGCCGTTTCCGGTTATGAGCCGAAGGGACAGCGTGGCTTAGTTAACTTCCTGTTTATCTGCTTACTCATTATTGTTGTAGGCTCAATGGCGGGACAATGGATGGGTGTATTCCAAAAGTTCGATTTTCAAGCAAATTTCTGGTTTGGACATCAAGGCTATGAATATGTTGATTTAGGGCGTTTTTGGCAAATCTTCCTAACCGTTGGACTGTTTTTATGGTTGTTCTTAATGGGAAGATCCCTACTTCCTGCGTTTAAGAAATCAACGGAAGATCGCCACCTACTTGCGATGTTTTTAATGGCATCAACCGCAATTCCTTTATTCTACATTCCAGGATTATTATGGGGACAACAGTCACATCTTGCAATGGCAGAGTATTGGCGCTGGTGGATTGTCCATTTATGGGTTGAAGGGTTTTTCGAAGTTTTTGCAACGGTCGTTATGGCTTTCCTATTTACAAGAATGGGACTATTGCGCACTGGAACAGCGACAGCATCCGTAATGTTCTCAACAATCATTTTCTTATTCGGGGGTATAATCGGAACGTTCCACCATTTATATTTCAGCGGAACACCGATGGGCGTTCTTGCATATGGAGCGGTATTTAGTGCTTTAGAGGTTGTCCCTCTTGTATTAATCGGCTTTGAAGCTTATGAGAACTTAACATTAAGCCGCACTAAAGAATGGGTCAAGGAATACAAATATGCAATCTATTGTTTTGTTTCTGTTGCTTTTTGGAATCTTGTAGGAGCCGGACTGTTTGGATTCTTTATTAACCCACCGATTTCGTTGTATTACATGCAAGGGTTAAATACAACACCACTTCATGGTCATACCGCCCTTTTTGGAGTATATGGTATGCTGGGTATTGGTCTAATGCTCTTCTGTTTAAAAGGACTTACAAGGCAAAAACATTGGAAAACAAAGCTACTGAGTTTTTCTTTCTGGTCCATTAATATCGGACTTGCGTTAATGGCTCTTTTAAGTCTATTGCCTGTTGGTTTATTACAGACATGGGCCAGCTTTGAGCATGGCATGTGGTATGCTCGCTCAGCGGAATTTTTACAAAAGGACATTGTTCAAACATTTGTATGGCTTCGTGTCATCGGTGACACGATCTTCGCCATTGGAGTCATTTGTTTAGGCTGGTTTGTTCTTGGCTTAAAGACTGGTCGGTCACTGCTTGACAAAAATGCAATTTCTTAAACTTTGAAATAAAGGGGCTGATATACTTTCAGCCCCTAAACAATTACCGCTTCTTTACTGTTCAATTCTGTTAACTGATATTGATCTTCTGTTGCAAGTTCCTTTATAATCTCGACAAGACGGGAATGGTGCGTAAAGAAGATGATTTGTGTCTCTTTTGACAACTCCAGTAAAATTTTAAGTGTTTCTTTTGATCGAACGTCATCAAAATGAACAAGAATGTCATCAACTATAAATGGGATTGGCTCATTTTCGTTCCCATATTTTTCAATACTTGCTATTCTGAGCGATAAATAAAGCTGGTCGGTTGTCCCATCACTCATACCGTCAATGGTTACTTTTTCACCATTATCACGGACACCCATTAATACCGCCTGATCTTTTTCATCATAATCTACAATTAATTCTTTAAATGATTGTAACGTTAATCTTGAGAAAAGCTCACTGGCTCGTTTTAAAATTGGATCCTGATTTTGGCTGCGATAATATTCAATCCCCTTTTGAAGAAGGGTTGAAGCAAGCTTTATCTGAATATATCGGTCCGTAAGATCCGCTAGTTTCGCATGCAAGCTTTCCTTCTTTTGTTCAGCCAATACAGAGGAGGTATTATTCCCTTGGATTTTTTCCTCAAATTCCTTTTTAATAATACCATGGGATTGCTCCAGCCCTGAGCGAACAGGTTCGATTTCATTAAGCTTTCTATTAATTTCTTCTAACACAATATCAATACTGTCCTGATCAAATTGATCGACCTCTTTAGTAATTTCATGAAGAGAAAGCCCAGCACCGATATCTAATAGTTCTTCTTCTAGTGTTCGGATTCTATTTTCGTAGTCTTTCTTTAATATAAACATTTTTTCAGCTTTTTCTAATTCCTCAATACTGCCGCATTTCGCCTGGATCATAAGATTTTTCAAGTAATTTTCAGCTGTGTCAATCTCTAGAACAGCTTCTCTAATATTCGTTTCAAGTCTTTTTACATGATTGCTTAATTCTTTCGACCTTACTTTATCCTCTTTTGCCTGCCCTAGTTTGGCATTCAATTCGCTTACCACGATATCTATTGTCTTTTCATCAAAGGAAAGTGAAGTGGACTTTAAGAGATTGTGTACTCTTTCTTCATAATGGGTAATTTGTTCAAGTAGTGAATGATGTTGTTTCTGAACGCCATTTAATTCATCGTAAGCCTTTGTACATTCTTCGTACATATGGACAATTTTTTCGGCGACTGCTACTGAAGTGGTGTCCATTATATTAGTACCGTTAATAGCTTCCAACCATTGGTCCTTCCAATTCTCCGATTTTTGATAAAGTTCTTTATTCCTAAAAGCAAGATTATTAATTCTATGCTTTAAGCCTGAAATACTATCTTCAAGTCTTGTGCGCTTATTCCGATCTTCGTTCACTTTTCTCTGTTGTTTTTCTGCCATTTGCAGTAGCTCTGCCAGTGTTTTTTGTTGTTCAACATCGACAAGTGAATCAAGCACCTTCATTAACGATTGCTTATAGTGGGCTATCTTGTTTTCAAATTCGCGAATAGCGTTTTGTTCTTTCTCATAATCATGGAATATGCCTTTGATTTGTCCATACTTTACTAGCCATTCCCTCATTTCCTCTGGTGATAATGGTTTAATGGATGTTGATTCCCAAAGCTTGTCCCAAGATTTTTGCCACTCTGCAAATTCCTTTATTTGTTCATCCTTCTTCTGTTCAAGTTCAATAATTTTGTCTTTACACCTTTTGATATCATCCAGATGCTTTTTCTTTGCCCCAACCTTTTCGGCTTCACTTCTCATTTTGTCTACAACAGCATCTGCATCAGATACAAGATTTTCATAAACTGATTCGATCTTTTTCCCGTTTGTAAAGTCGTTAATAGCTTGTTCATCCAAGTCCCCTTGTTGAATCTTAGTTCGAATGAACTTCCAGCCTTGATCACGATGAGAACGAATCGATAATAAATTCTCCTCGGACGGTATTTCCGTTAATGCTTCCAATTGGCGAATTTGTTCTTCATAATTCGAAATTGACTCAGTTTGAATTATTATTTGTTCATTTGTTTTTTCTAAGTTTTTTAGGATCTCGGTATGCTCTTGCTCATACTTCTTAACTGTTTCGGCAAGTACAGGAACTGATAACTCCACTAATTCTTTATATGTTCCATTCCATAACGGCAGCTGCTTAACCTCTTCCTTAAGCAGCTGCTCTTTTTGATTGTTTTCGATGATGCGTAATTTTAGCGATTCTTCTATATCGCCGGCCCGTTTTACAGCGTCAATGACGTTTTCCAGTTCTTCAATGTTTGGGGGCTCAGGAATAGAAAAGTATTCCTCTTCCTTCGCTTTTAAGTCACTTTCAATTTCCCGGCGCTCTTTTTCATTCGTTTCGAGGGCCTGATCAAGCAATGGTCTATCTTTACACAGCTCACGAATTTTTTCTTTTTTAGCTAACGATAGACGGTATTTTTCGATTAGATCAAGCCGGGCATGAACAGAATCTATTTCTTTCATGAAGCTAATGACTCTTGCCTCAAGCAGCTTTCTTTCCGCTTCCAACATTGGAGCTTGTTTTACATTATTTTGATAGCTTTGTAGTTCGCGATAAAGAGCATCAATTAATGTTGCTTGTTCTAATAGACCTTCAGGGATCATAATTTCTTGAAGCTCTTTTTTTGTTTCTTCACATTCATTTTCGGCTTTCTTTTTTTCTTTCTCCGCACTCTCTAATCTTTGTACCATTTCTTTTCGAAGCTCTTCAATATTATCGGGTAACGCCGGTACTTCACCAAGTTCCAACAACTTATTTCTTAGTTCCCTTAATTTTGCTATTTTAGGTAATGTCAACTTCATTCGTTGTAGCTTTTCCCGTTCACTTCGTAATGCTTTTACATCATTTATAAGATTCTCAATTTCTTTCTTACCATTAGTGTATTTTCTTTCAAGTTCCTTCCAGGTCTGGACCTTTAATTGGTATTGGGCTATTTCTTTTCTAAGCTCTTTTTCTTCCTTTAATAGTTTATTTAACTCCGGCGTCGAGCCTCTCTTTTTGTATAAGTCAGCAGACTTTTTCTCCAATTCTTCAAAAACTTTGCGTAGGACACTTATTCCTGATGCGGCTGAAAACAAGCTTTCTCCTAAATTCCCTCCATTTTCCAGCAGGCTTTCTCCACCTTGACGAAGAGTTTCATGATTAAGGGCAAACATATTTGTAAAATGGTTTTCTGAAATTCCATGCAAAAATCCATCAATCACCGATTCATTAAGCACGTTTCCATTTGTATCAATGACCGTATTCTTTTTACCTTTTCGACGAATATATCGAACAATTTCCCCTTTTGTATTTTGAAGTTCTCCTTCAATCCTTAATTTCGTATTCCCATGTAAAAATGCGTCCAAAGTTTGCTGTGGAAATCCGAATAGAAAGTGATTAATGGAACGTAAAGCCGTACTTTTCCCTGCTTCATTTAACCCGTAGATAAGATGGTAATTTTTCGATGGGTCAAAATTAATCTCATAGTCAGTAAAGTGACCAAAGGCCCGCAAATTTAAATAATTAAATCGCATTTACGCTTCCACCCCCGTCTTTGTTAAATAATAAAGAATTAAATCTTCAACATCTGCCAATTTTTTCTTTATTAAATCGGGATTGGTAAAATCAAATCCTTCTTCACCGGCTTTGAGTTCATAAGGCAAAGATTGATGCACGTCTTCAAATTCAGCTAATAATTCTTTTATCATTTCTTCATTATTTTCAATCTTATTAATAAAATCTAATATAACGGCAATTGGTGTATGCTGGGCCTTTAGTTCATTAACATCGATTAAATGAGAGGTTTCAATTTTAACTTTTTCAACCCAAATATCTCCCATGCCAACCTCAAGCGCAATCGAGCGGATATTATTCGTTAAATGCTCTTTAGCAATGATTAACTCCTGATGAGCCTTTGTTGGACCAACGATACGGAACCGAACAGCCAAGAACCGACCTTCTGCATCTTGAACTTTTTTTTCCAAATCTTCATGGATTTTTTCCATTATTTCCTCAATACTTTCAAGACCACTTACATTAATTTCACAAAGCTCCCAGCGTAGTACATCTAGTGACAGATGAGTGTAAGACTCAATTTCGCCATTTTCCACTGTCACTAGGGTGCAACCTTTTTCACCTGTTTCTTTTATATGTCTACCTTGAATATTCCCTGAAAAAAGAATAACAGGTTTATTATTATGAAGGACTTCACGTAGATGGATATGACCTAACGCCCAATAATCATACCCTTTTTCCTTCATATCATCGATTGAACAAGGCGCATAGTTTTCATGACCTTCACGCCCTGTCGCACTTGTATGAAGAACACCGATATTAACATAGCCCTCAACTCTATTAGGATAATTTTTTACTAGATTTTCTTCTATTGATCGTGAAGCGAAGCCTTGTCCGTGTATAGCAACACCGAGTTCGTCAAGAACAATGGTTTCCGGCTCTTTTGTTGATAATTCAAAGACATTATCAGGAAGCTTCAATTCCTTTGTAATTAAACTGGCAGCATCATGGTTGCCGCGGATAAGGAATACTTTAATGTCAGCTTTTTGCAAACGGACTATTTGACTGGCAAAAAACAAACCTGTGTTGTAATCCTTCCAGTCACCATCATATAAATCGCCGGCAATGATGATGAATGAAACCTGTCTCTCAATCGCTGTATCTACTAAAATCCTAAACGCATCTCTAGTTGCACTACGAATTCTATCAACCGGTGCCCCTTCATATTGTGCAAGGCCTGATAATGGACTATCAAGATGTATATCAGCAGCATGTATAAATGAAAATGACAAGAATCATCGCCTCCAAATCTCCCATATTTTTCTATCATTATGTCTATTATAGCAAACAAACGTTCTTAATTACAAGCTTTAAAGATTCACACAACTTTAAAAAGTCTATCACTATTTTAATGATAAAATAGTATTATAAATAGTAGAGGAGAGGTTTCTAATGTTCTCAAAAGTACTCGTGGCTTATGATGGATCAGACTTAGCAAAAAAGGCTCTACAAATGGCAATTAAATTTTCTCAAGAAAATCCAGATTTGGATCTCGAAATCGTACATGTTTATCAAATACCTACAGTTGCAATTGGCGAGGGAGTTTATACCCCTTCTGCACAGGCTGCTATGAACTACCTTGAAAATGCTCAAAAAGTCTTAGCTGAAGCCGAAGAAATTGTAACAGGTACAATTAAGAATTTCAATGTTACATTAAAAGAAGGAAATATTGCGAGAAATTTATTGGATCATGCAAATGAAACTGGATGCGATTTAATTTTGATAGGCAGTCGTGGACTTAGCGGTATAAAAGAATATTTTCTTGGCAGTGTCAGTCACAATGTTGTTCAAAAATCTAAGATTCCTATAATTATCGTAAAATAGAAGCAAAAACCTCCTTAGTGATTGACAGCTTAGGAGGTTTTCTATTGAATTTTATTTATTTGCAAGATATTCTTCAAAAGTATATCCATTTTCATAGATTACTGTTGCCACATCCTTGCCAACATAACGAATATGCCAAGGCTCGTAAATGTAGCCGGTTAACTCTTCCTTCCCTTTAGGATAGCGAATAATAAAACCATATTTATGGGAGTTGTCCTTCAACCAGATTCCTTCTTTGGTTTCACCAAACTCTTCAATTAAATCATATCCGACATATCTGGATGTTACATCCATGGCGAGTCCTGTCTGATGTTCACTCTGTCCGGCCTCAGCACTTACTCTTCTAGCTTCTTGTTCCCCTTTTTTGGCAACATTTGATGCAAATATTGCTTCCTGTCTTGAATAAGAACGATATCCAGAAGCAGCTAATAATTCAATTTGTTCCTCCTTGGCCGCAGCAAATAGTTCTTCTAGGGCTTCTGCAGCAGCTTTGCGGACATAGCGTTTTGGGATGTCCTCTTCAAAAGAAAAAGGAATATCCGGTGCAACTAAATCACTAGGTTCATAATCTTCAGGTAATGTATTTTTCTTATTTACTAAAACTAATAGATCATCGGGGTTTGAAACCTCTTTGATAACTTCATCTTTCTCTTCAATACTGTCTGTATTATCATGAGGTGTTTCTTTTTTTATTGGTTGCTCTGTTACCTCAGAGTCAATTAATTTTTCTTCAATTGGAACAGCGGCATCTACACTTTGTGCATTACTATTAATGATTTCAGTATTGCTACAACCAGTTAGTACCAGCCCTATCGTTAATGCGATAAATGGCTTTTTCATTTTTTTAAAACTCCTTATCAATTTTATCAAATCTATTATACTACAATTCTCATGTCACCGAATGACAATTTTCTACTATTTTTAATTAAAAACATGGTAATCTGATAGAAAAGCTAGTTCCTTTTCCAATTTCACTAGTAACTGAAATCGTTCCCTCATGTGCTTCCACAAATCCTTTTGCAATGGATAGACCTAAACCAGCCCCACCTTGATCCCGGTTTCTTGACGTGTCAATTCGGGAAAAACGGTCAAAAATTGTTGGTAAAATTTTCGGATCAATTCCTGAACCAGTATCAGAAATCGTAATTACCACTTCGCCTGTGTTTTTATCGTAATCCGAAATAATTGTTATTTCTCCGTTTAAAGGTGTATGTCTAAGTGCATTTTCCAATAAATTAACGATTACCTGCGTCATCCTATCTTCATCTAATAGCAGCGTAATATCTTTGATCAATAAGTGTTTTTTAAGTGTGATCCCTTTCTCATCCGTTAAAGCAAGGAAGTTTGAAATGACTTTATCAAGAAATTGATTCACGTTTAAAGGTGCTTTATTTAATGGAAGCTTTCTGGCCTCTGCTAAAGACAGCTGTTGAAGATTGTTAACTAAACGGGAAAGCCTGTAAACTTCATCAATCAGAAGCATAATTTCTTTTTCGTTCGCCTCAATTACTCCTTCTTGAATAGATTCAAGTTTTCCACGAATAATCGCCAGTGGTGTTCGAAGTTCATGGGCCACATCTGCCATCAGATTTTGTCTAAGCTTTTCATTTTGAGCAAGCTGTTCTGTCATGTGGTTAAAGGCTTGTACAAGATGATAGAATTCATCCTTTTTATTTACCGAAACTCGAAATGAGTTATCACCTGATGATACCTTCTCAATTCCTTCAAGAAGGTTGGTTACCGGCTTTGTTAAACTTCTAGCAATGAAGGTACCTACTACAACAGCAATCATGCTGCCAATCATTGTACCTAGTAGAATAGTATAATTAGTTGAATAGATAAATTGTTTCACTAGATTTTGCTGGATTAAATCTTCTTCACGAATGATGATGAGCTCACCGATTTTTTTATTATTAAAAAGTAAGTCACGATGAATTCCTGGGACATCTAAAGCAGGTTTACCATTATATACTTGATTAGAGTCAGCAATAATAACACCTTTAGAGTCAGCTATTAATACTTGCAGATTAAGGAGCATTGGTGTTCCCATCATTCCCCCATGCCTTCTCCCCATCATCATCTGGTTAGACTGGAGCACTTGTTCAACATTTTGAAAGCCCTGATTTGATTCGTAATAGCTTTCGAAATATACCTCTAAACGATCAACTATTCCCATTTCCTGATTTACTAGAAACTGTTGAAATTCCGTTCTGATTTGATTTTGAAAATAAAAATACTGAAATAATCCCATCAATAATATAATGGTGGTTACCGCAAAGATTAATTTCGAGAGAAGTTTCATTTTTCCCCACCGAACCGATAGCCGATCCCATACATCGTGTGGATATATGTTGGATTATGAGGATCATTTTCTATCTTTCTTCTTAAATTACTAACATGTGTATCAATGGAGCGTTCATAATTGGCATAGGTTTCACCAAAGGCCACATTCATTAATTGAAGACGACTATAAACTCGTCCAGGTTTTTGCGCCAACGTGGCCAAAATTTTGAACTCTGTCGGAGTTAAATTCACTCTTTTTTCACTAACAAAGACTTCGTATGTCGATAGATTAATCATAATTTCTCCATGCTCAATAATTTCATCTTTATCTACATCATCATCGTATGTTGATCTTCTTAAGACAGCCTTGATCCTTGCAGAAAGTTCCCTCAAACTAAACGGCTTTGTAATATAATCATCTGCCCCCATCTCTAAACCTACTACTTTATCAATTTCATCGGTCTTGGCAGTAAGCATGATGACTGGTAATTTCTTTTGGTCTGAGCGGATTTCTTTAAGTGCTTCATAGCCATCCATTTCCGGCATCATGATGTCTAACAAGACCAGGTCAAATTGATCATTTTTTACAGTTTGAACGGCACTATTGCCATTTTCCGCCTCTATAGTTTCATAGCCCTCATTTTGTAAGTAGGAAGATATCATTTCTCGAAGATTGTGTTCATCATCCACAACTAATACTTTTTTTACCAATAGAACCACCTCTTTCACCTTAATTATAATAAATTTTCCCTTGGAAAATTGTGGACAATAGGAGAACATTAAAAATGCCAAGGGCATTGCCCTTGGCTAATCATTTTAATCCCTGTCATTTTACCACCACATTGGACCGGCACCCATTCGTCCTCGTCCCATTCCTGGATTTGCACCTGGCATCATGAAGCAGCCTCCGCCTCTATAGAAGCCAGCACCAGCACCTCCTGGGCCTACTCCTTCAACTTCAATCATTTCGTCAACTATGGCTTTCATATTTTCCAGCATCAAATCTTTTTGATCCTTAGTAATTGTTTTCGCTTTTACCATGTCATTAAGCACGGCCTCTCTTTCAGCGATAACTGCTTTTACAACTTCAGCAGCACTGATATCTTTCTCATCCAACAGCTCACTAATAGATTTTCCGTCCAAGCGGGCTTTATAAAGCTCTTCACTTGTCATTCCCAGCTTTTCGGCGACGATCTCATGCATAGACCCTTGGAAATAAGATCCCATGAACATTCCCATCCCGCCATAGACTGAAACATTATTATTTGGTTGAACTTTTGCGGGAGCATTCGCAGCTTCACCCGGTGTCGGATTAGTCATTCCAAATGCCAATGTACCAACCATTACTGCACCTAATAACACCTTAAATCCTTTCATCACAAGTTCCACCTTTCTATAATTCATTATTTCTATCTCTACTTTTATTATAGAAAAACAATTTTTGGGGAACGTCAGGAAATTGTTAAGGAATTATCAAGATTATTAATGATAAAAAATCGTTGTATCGATCATTCCTACGGACTCAACTAATAAATCATCGAATTCTTTTTTTGCATTGTATTCTAATGTTTTATCATCTTGTTTCTCACTATATTTTTCTTTCTCTTCTGCTATTAATTTTTGTTTGACTTTTTCAGAATTTATAATTGTAAAATAACGTTGTTTTTCATAATTCCAAAACTTCTCCTCTCCAAAGGATGCAACCATTTCCTTGAAAGTTGTGGATGAGGATAATTCCTGCTTGATTGCCTCCATTCTTTGTTGGACTTCCTCCTCTGTTGCTGAGACTCCTTTTAGTTCTGCTAAATAATCAACTGCTCTTAATTCGACAATCTGGGAAATCAGAGTCTCTTCTGGGGGACATGTATCATCCTTTGGCTTATTTGATAGTGCATTCTGTAGTTGAGCACGAAAACACTCATAATCCATTTCTTCCTGCGCTATTTTCTTTCCGCCGATACTTGCATAAATCTCGTCACCACTTGTTTTTTCGCTAGTACTCTTGTTTTGTTCTGCTGTTGCCGTCGATCCACCCTGGTTATTGCAAGCTGTCATACCTGCTAGAAATATCATCAAAACAATATATTTTAATATTTTCATTATTTTCACCTTCATTTTATGCATTCATTGCATATCTTTTCGTTAAAATTTCTTGATAAATATCCTCTAATGTTATTTCTTTTATTTCAATGTCTTTTACATTTTCGAATGTTTGCAATGCTTTTAAAGCTTTTAATTTTTCATTATAGCTGCATGACAAAATATAGGCATCCTTTTGTACTTGGATTGGATAATTCAATTTACTAGTAAGACCTACTAGATCTTGGCTTCCATTAAATGATACTTTTATTCTCACTTCGTCTTTTGCATTTCTTTTTAAATCCTGAATACTACCAAGGGCGGCAAGTTCACCGTCACTCATAATACCGACTCGGTCGGCTAAATCCTCGACTTCACTTAAAATATGGGAGGCAAAAATAATTGTTGTTCCTTCTTCATTTAAATGTTTGATGACTTTTTTAAATTGTATCGCCCAAAACGGGTCCAACCCTGATGTTGGTTCATCTAAAATTAGTAAAGGCGATTTTGGCAACAGGGCAATGGCAAAGCCTATTCTCTGTGTCATCCCCTTTGAAAAATCACCGACTTTCTGATTTTTATAATCACTTAAACCGACAATTTCCAGGACCTCATCTTCATTTTTCTCTGGAATATTCTGAAGCTCCGCAAAAAAATGAAGGGTTTCTTTTGCTGTTAGATGTGGGTATAAGGCCATAATTTCCGGTAAATAGGAAAATTGTTGTTTGGCCGTTTTTTGAAAAGGGACTACATCAATTCCATTAATGCTAATAGTACCTGAGCTTTTTGGGATTAAACCCGTTAGCATTTTAATCAATGTGCTTTTGCCCGCACCATTATGACCTAATAAAGCAAAAATTTCACCTTGATTGATACTTAAGCTTATATTTTTTACTACCTCTTTTTTTCCATATATCTTTTTTACGTTAGTAATGCTCACGATAGGGTTTGTCATTTCAGCACACTCCTCTTAAAGAAAAACACTGTTAGTAGAAGCGGAATGATGATCCAAGCAAATATTCCACCCGTAAGCAGTATTTCACTTGAAACATTGGTGATCATCCGTGTTAACTCAACAAGACTTGGACCAAAGATCGTTTCTCCTCCTAAATTTACGATCGCTAACGTCCTCACTGAATCGGTTGGATTTAATAGAATCGAGATTAGGAGAAACAAAGCCATAGAAGTACCTTCAAACAAATTGGCAGCTGCCATGACGATTAAATCGTAAATAAGAATAAAGAAAAACCAAATAATTGTACTAACGATGATGGCTGTTATTCTCTTTTTTGCAAGTACAGAAATTAGCATTGAGATACTTAAAAACGAAAGTACAAGGAGAATCGATAACATCACAAAGATTAAATATGACTTTGCATCTGCTATCGATACTTTAAAAGCAACAACCATCCCCATAAGGCCAAAGCCAACAGTAATGGTAAGAATTAAAGCTGTGGCCATTCCACAATATTTCCCAACTATAAATTCAACAGCACTAATTGGTTTCGAAAGCATTAAGTTCATCGTTCCGTGTTCCCTTTCCCCGCTTATCGATGTACTTCCCAGTAAAAGCGTAATCATCGGAACTAGAAACAGAATTAAGTTGAGTAAACTGGCCGTTGTTTTATTAAAGCTTTCAAATCCTAATCCGGTACTTTTTATAATCCCCATATAAATGATGGAAAAAGAAAGCACCATAAAAATAACCAAAAATGTATAGAACCAGCGATTACGAATGGAATCCAGCAATTCCTTTTCAATGAGCACTTTAATTGTGTGTATGTTTATTTTCATCATGACTGCTCCGCTCTTTCATTCTCTCTTTCACTTGATTCCAATCCAGCTCTTCTCCACTGGATTCCGCTAAAAATTTCTCTGCGTTTGTATTACTTAAAAAAGAAAGGAAACCATAATTCATCGGTGTCTCGACCTCGTCTGTAAA
>JAEWMK010000330.1 GCA_023457235.1 Bacillota bacterium | reverse complement strand
GGACACAGTTCCCGACCCTGCGTCCCACTTATTTAAACGCAAAAAAGAATCGAAGAACACACATATTGTATGCCCCTCGATTCTAAATTTGTTACTTTGAAACTTTTAACAACAGCCACGGGACTGTCCTTGCGGCTCACTTCTCTTTTTAAGTTGATGTAATGCCATTTCTATTTCTGCTTTGGAAAATTTCTCAAGTAACGATATAATTTGCTTTCTTTCTTCCTTAGAAAGTGTCTTAGTCGTTTCGAATTGATTCATACCACTCTTCCCTCTTGTAGTGATTGCCATGTTGTTTCGCTTCTTCTTTACCCTACATACGTTAATTGCTTCTCATCACGATACACTTGGTTAATAATTCCTCCGCCGAGGCATTCTTCACCTTGATAGAAGACAACTGCTTGCCCAGGTGTTATGGCACGAATCGGTTCGTGGAAAGTGACCTTAACTTTGGAATCATTCAACCGTTCTATCGTTACTTTATTGTCCGGTTGGCGGTAGCGGAATTTAGCAGTACATTCAAATGTATCAGGTATAGCTTCCTCTCGAATCCAGCTTACATGATCAGCGATGATACTGTCCGAATATAGCATTTCATGATGGAAGCCTTGTCCAACATATAGTACATTCCTTTCAATATCCTTTCCGACAACAAACCAAGGATCGCCGTTTCCTCCAATTCCCAATCCATGCCTCTGCCCGATTGTATAGTACATTAATCCATCATGCTGTCCGACAACTTTGCCTTCAAAAGTTTCCATATTCCCCTTTTGAGCAGGCAAATATCCACTTAAGAACTCTTTGAAATTTCGTTCACCAATAAAACAAATGCCTGTGCTGTCTTTTTTGGATGCTGTCGCTAAATTAGCTTTAGCAGCTAATTCCCTTACTTTTGGTTTTTCGATATCACCGATTGGGAATAATACCTTACTTAATTGTTCCTCTGTTAACTGATTAAGAAAATAAGTCTGATCCTTATTTTCATCTTTCCCTCTTAACATGTGAACTTTCCCGTCTTCTCTGACTACTCGCGCATAATGTCCTGTAGCCACATAATCGGCTCCTAGGCTCATGGCATGATCTAAAAATGCCTTGAACTTGATTTCCTTATTGCAGATTACATCAGGATTTGGCGTCCTTCCCGACTTATATTCTTCCAGGAAGTAGGTGAATACCTTGTCCCAATACTGCTTTTCAAAATTCACGGAATAGTAGGGAATATCTAGTTGATTGCAGACGCGAATAACGTCCTCGTAGTCTTCTGTAGCAGTGCAAACACCAAATTCGTCTGTATCGTCCCAGTTCTTCATGAATATTCCAATTACTTCATAGCCTTGCTCTTTTAGAAGCATCGCCGCAACGGAAGAATCGACTCCGCCTGACATTCCTACAACTACTCGTGTGCTTTTTGTTGCTTTCTTCATTTCGTTTCATCCTATCTTTTTTTCTACTACTACCCTTCCTTTGTACTCTAGGAAATTCCCACTTTTAATAATGTTTCTAAATCCTCTTTACTATAATAATAGCTTTCATTACAAAAATGACATTTTGCTTCAGCCTGCCCATCCGTATCGATCATATCTTGGATTTCTGCGTTTCCAAGACTTAATATGGCGTTTGAGATTCTATCTCTAGAGCATTCACATCTGAATTGTACTGGCATTGTTTCAAGAATGCTGACATTTTCTTCACCAAGTAATTGTTTAAGAATTTGTTCTGGTGTTATACCTTGCTTTAATCCCGAAGAAATAGAAGCCATTGTTTGTATACGTTCTTCAATTAAACGAATGGTCTTTTCTTCTGTGTTTAGCATCAACTGAATAATAAAACCTCCAGCTGCTTGAATGGTATAGTCCGGGTTTACTAGGACACCTACACCAACGGAGGAAGGGACTTGTTCTGAATGAAGTAGATAAGAGGCAAAATCCTCACCGATTTCACCCGATGCAATGGGAACCTGGCCAATGAAGGGGTGATTTAAGCCAATATCTTTGGTAACAGAAAGGATTCCATTTGTGCCCACCGCTGATTTGATATCAAGTAATCCCTGCTGATCCTGCACTAAATACGCATGGGGATTTGAAACATACCCCCTCACTTCACCCTTGGCATTTGCATCAACTAGGATGGTCCCAATTGGTCCACCGCCATTCATTTTTATGGTTAGTTTTTCTCTGCCTTTGAGCATTGCACCAAGTATGACTCCTGCTGTCATCGAACGTCCCAAAACCAAGGAAGCAACCGCCTGCATATCATGGCGGCGCCTTGCTTCCTCGATTGTTTCAGTTGTAATAGCTGCAATGCACGCACTTGATTATTATGAGCAATGGCTTTTACTAAATAATCTTTCACTTTAATCTCCTATTCTTTTATGCTTTTAATCTTTTGTTTTTAAATGACGGACTTTTTCGGGTGTTACGTCATTTCCAAGTGGATCCAGCACCTTCATCCCTGTGAAAGTATGGAGAACTTGCCCTCGTATGACACGTAAATAATCTTCACGAAGCACTTGCTGTTCGACTTTTTCAGCATTTGTTAAACCTACTTCACGCTGCTTCTTTGATAATTCATTAATTCGTTGTAAAAAGTCTATCATGTATTTCACCGACCTAATTTTTTCAGGTTTATTCAATAATTTCAGTATGGAAGCAAAGTTTCATATGGTTTACCATTGTTTCTCCAAGGTCCGTAAATGTAGCTACACCTCGTTTATGAATGGCTGTTTTGAATCCTTCTGCGTCTGCTCCTGCAATTGTTAAAAAGTCACAAATATCCGTACATACTCCAACAGTATGAACCTTTTCTACACCTAAATTTCTTAAAGTTTCAGCTAAGTCTGTTTTAAAGAATGCATTATAGTTCGTTTTAGGCGTATAAATTACATTTTCATGATCTTTATTATTTTGAAACCAATCATGTAATTCTCCGTACAATTGCTGTCCTTCTGTACCAACAATATTATGCGGTGGCCATAATTCAAAGTGTGGGTCATTAGGTTGATGTGCATCCATTGATACTACAACTACGTTGCCCTCTGCTAAGAATCTTTTTGCCAAATCCTTAATATAAGGCACTATTTCTTGTGCTGGCTTACCAGCGGTTAACGTTCCATTATCAGCTACAAAATCATTGCTCATATCAACAATTAATAAAGCTTCTTTTGCCATTTTAATTCAGCTCCCATAATTAATTACTTTGAGATTTATAAGAGTACTGATTTTTGGTTGTGTTTTTTTGCTTTCTCTATGTTTTTCATTTTGTTGTCCCAACAAGCTTGACTTAAACACACAGGGTATTCAGCAGGATTTAAAGAACGTTTGTACTCTTCCCAGAAGAGGTTTAGTTGTTGCCCGGCATAGGATTGAATTTCTTGGACCTGCGGGCTTTCATATACAAGTGTGCCATGGTCGAAAATATCTACGTGCAAGTCTTTCGCCGTAAAATGGGTGACGAATTTCCCAATGTACGTATGCACAGGATGAAACATGTGAAGTTTGGCTTCCTTTTCTGGTTGTTCATGAGCTAAGGCGATATAATCTCCATCCGATTTTTTCGTATGATTATTGATAATACGGTATACCTTTTTTAATCCTGGTGTCGTGACTTTTTCAGGGCATGCAGAAATTTTAATCGTATCTCTCATCTGCCCGTTATCATCCTCAATCGATACCAATTTGTACACCGCGCCTAAGGCCGGTTGATCGAAGGCGGTAATGGCTTTCGTACCAACTCCCCATGCATCGATTTTCGCTCCTTGTGCATGTAAGCTCATAATAGTATATTCATCAAGGTCATTTGAAGCAAAAATTTTAGCTTCAACAAATCCTGCTTGATCTAATAATTTTCTTGCTTCTTTAGAAAGGTATGCCAAATCCCCACTATCTAACCGAATACCTATAAAATTTATGTTACCCGCCAGTTCTTTGGCGACTTTGATTGCCGTTGGAACACCTGATTTTAGAGTGTCATAGGTATCCACTAGGAAGACACAATCTTTGTGACGTTTTGCGTATTTATGGAAGGCGATGTATTCATCACGATACGCTTGAACAAAGGAATGAGCATGTGTTCCTGAAACAGGAAGACCAAATCGTTTTCCCGCTCGAACATTGCTAGTGCCAGAAAACCCACCAATATAAGCCGCTCTTGTCCCCCATAGTGCAGCATCGAATTCATGTGCACGTCTTGTTCCAAACTCTAAGACAGGTTTGTCACCCGCAGCTTGTTTGATTCGAGAAGCTTTGGTGGCGATGAGTGTTTGATAGTTCACGATATTTAACAAGGCTGTCTCAATTAGTTGAGCTTCAATTAACGGTGCTTCGACACGAAGAATAGGTTCATTGCCAAATACAACTTCTCCTTCTTTCATGGCACGAACAGACCCTGTAAAACGGATCGTTCGCAAAAAGTCAACATAGTCTTCTTTATAGCCAAGTTCTTTTAAATAATCCAAATCGCTTTCTGAAAAATGAAATGTTTGAAGATAATCAATGATTCGTTCCAATCCAGCAAAGATCGCATACCCGTTTCCAAATGGCAGTTTTCGAAAATACAATTCGAATACAGCTTTTTTAGTATGAATGTTGTCTTCCCAATAGGCTTCTGCCATATTAATTTGGTACAAGTCCGTGTGTAAGGCGAAGCTATCATCCATATACTTGTTCATAATAATTTCCTCCTAAACTAGCAAAATACACTCGGACTTGTTCATGATAAGTAGATTATTTCTCTCTCTATTTTTACAACTTAGTTTCCCTACTTTTCTCTAAAAGAAATTTTGCAAAGTCAACAAGTCCATGTGCTTCTTTTGTCCGAAGAAACTTTACATTCAAACCATCAGGGCCCAGACGGAAACGATCCAGTGCGTCGGCATCCTTGAAAATCTGATACAGCAGCACGGCCCGTTCACTTAAACTAGACGATTTTGCAATCTCTGACAAACCAAGCGAATCATCCTGATCATGGTAATAGGTGATGTAGTAGGTTTGCTCATCATAAGGTAAATCGTACTCACGACTATAACTTTTATAATACTCTGCTGCACGACCACCATGACCCTTATCAATCCCATCATCAAGGCGGCGGGAATCATGAAAAACTGCCGCCATTGCAAGTAGCTCTTTCTCCTCATCACTAAGACCTTTTTGATGTCCGATGTAGAGAGCCAAGAGCAGCACGCGAGCGCAATGGGCCTTTGTATGCCATTCACTATCCGGCAGCCAAAACTCTACGTTTTGCTCCATGAATTGATACCATCGTTCATAATGCTTTTTAATTGGTTGGCGGATAGGATTATTCAGGATATTTGCTAGAAACATCTTTCCATTCCTCCTCTATCTACTTATTTCCGAATTAGCTTATTTCATCTGCACTAATTGCTGTAACACTTCCGAAATATTACCGTCGATTCCAATAGATTTAGCAGCAATGGCATCCGGAATATAAAGCTCACTGCCTTTATTAAAAGTAATGTAGGTAGCATATTCCTCATGATTAGTTAAATTCATAAATGGGGCTTTAATCATTTGGTTTCTGGCACCCACACCTAATTCCAACAGGACTAATTTTTTACCATGGGCTTTTTCAATAAAATTCTGATAAGCCTCGAAGCTTGCTTGCCAGGACTGGTCCCTTAGAAAATTCCGATCGACTTCGATATGGACTTGCATTGGGCCGCCACATTCAGGACACGTAGGAATAAGATCCGAAAGGACTTTTCCATTCTCTTGGTTCTTGGCCATTTTACTCAGGATATCGTCGCCTGGATAAATTTGATTATGACAGCCATGAGAGCATTGTAGATTCCGACAATTGCCTTCTATTTCGAATAGGCGTTCTTTGGGAAAACCTGCCTGTGTAAAATGAGCATCAATATTAGAGGTAACCACAAAATAATTTTTATCCTTCACCAGTTCAAAAAGGTTCTTCATAACCGGGCTGGTCTCTCTATTGATTAAAAAATATTCGTACATACGGCTGAAGAACGCCCACTTTTCTTCCACTGAAGGGAAAGGATAAAAGCATCCCTGTATGATGCTGCGAAAACCATGCTTTTCACGGAAATCACCAAAATTCTCCCGGAAAGATGAATCATCCGCAAAAATATGAATACCTTCCGAAATGGAGAGGCCGTTACTAGCGCCGATTACAATCGCGTCAGCTTCTTCTATTTTTGTTAAAATTCTACTATATTTCTCTTTCATGTGATCCTCCATCCTAATAAAGGTTTGAAAAATAACCGGAAAAATTCCGTTTAGATTGGGAAATACCTATATTTCCTTAAAAATAAGGGGAGTTTTTCCGTTTAAATGATCCAAATCCTTGGATTTTGTCTTATTTAGAACAGATAGTCGGAATATCTCCGCTTATATCTGCTTATTAATCTTCCACCATATACATTAGCCGGAAATTCTCCGCCTATGAATTTTCATACCAACACGAATATCAACAATAAATAATAACAGGGCCAAGATTTAAAGCCGTTCTTCGTACTGCAATGTGAGTGGGACCTAATGATCCTAATCAAATGCGCCTTGGCGTATTTGCGCCCAGATTTTTTCGAGCTAGCTCGAAAAACTACCTCTGAAAATCTGAGGCATCCGCCGGAGGCTTTAACTTTATTCAGCTGGGGTTTGTACCCCCACTGAATTAATAGACAAATACGCATTCATCTCGCCACTTATGGAAGTGGGAAACTTCTGCTGAATAAAGTTAAACCGCATTTTGTTTCCTTTCTTTTTGCTGTTCAGCCTGGGCAAGAACATCTCGCATTACTTGCGCTATATCTTCATGAACGGCGAGTCCCTTATCCTTTAATTCCTTCGGCAGCAAGTTATGCTCCGGATTTGGATTGATGGTAATGTAGTATGCGTCCGGCCAACTGTAAGTCATGTTCCAGAAGGGTTCTTTGATGAACATCGGAGTCATTAGACCGACGCCCAACTCCAAAAAGAGGACTTTCTTATTTTTATTTTCCTCAAGAAATTCACGATATTTTTTATGCTCGTCTCTAAATTTGGACCCTTCTAGAAATACAAAGGAACGTACCCACAGTTCCATAGGACCGCCACATTCCGGGCACTTTGGAACCATGCTGGATGGAATCCTCGTCCCTTCAATGTGGGTACACAGTTCCTTTGCCTGTTCCGCATAAGGATAAATACCGTCGTGACAAGGACCACTACACTGTAAATATGTCCAGTTACCCTGAATGGCACTAACTTTTTCTTCCGGGAACACTTGTAAAAACTGGGTATCTTGATTTGTCGTAAGAATATAATAGTTTTTACCACGCAGAATTTGATCCAAATCCTTATATGGCTGGCCGATAGGGACTTCCGCTACAAAGTTGATCAAAGTAGCAAGATATGCCCACCGTTCTTCTTCCGTGCGGAAGCGATAGTAAAAGCCTCCAAAGATGCTGTCAATCCCATATTTTTCAGCAAATGCGTTAAAATACTTTCGAAAATTTTCATCATCCAGGTACCAGTTATAACCGGCAGCCGCAGACATACCAGCAGCACCGCCAACCACAATCGCATCAGCTTCTTCGATTTTCTGCAATATTTTATCTATGTTGTCTTGATATTGTCTTGATAACATACTTTATTTTTCCTCCTAACAATTTTTCTTCATAGTTGAAAAACACTCACTTTTTTAACGTTTAAACCCTCTTTTACTTGGGTTTAAATGTATTATATAGCGGGTATAAACATACAAACAAGTATGCACTTTCTCAACATATACTATCTAATAGGATAGTGTGATTAAGAAAAAATCCAACGTTAAGGTTGCTGACAGCAAATCATTGGTACAACAAAAATAACCGCCCTATACGGAACGGCCTCCCTTCAAACGAATGTTTATTTCCACCAGGTATCAAATGGGGTTACAGGCAACTCCCGTTTATGTTTTGTTACTTCGAACCGCTTTTCAATATTCGCCTTAACTTCAGGTTCAACTTCGTCACCCACTAAATATTGATCAAGAACATTGTATTCAATGCCAAGTTCCGTCTCATCCGCTTGCTGAGGTTTGTTATCGAGCAAATCTGCCGTAGGAGTCTTAAGGTATAGTTGTTCGGGAGCATTAAGCTCCTTCAGAAGTTCACGCCCCTGCTCTTTTGTGAGTCCGGTCAAAGGAAGAATGTCGGCTCCTCCGTCGCCGAATTTCGTGAAGAACCCTGTTACTG
>JAEWMK010000329.1 GCA_023457235.1 Bacillota bacterium | reverse complement strand
CTGCCTTTTGGCATATTTTTTTCAACGTAAACGGTTTCGAGTGTTTTCATATCGATTACTTCAATTGTTGAATGAACGATAAAAGATAAATAAGCCCATCTTCCATTTGGGTGAAAGGTTGCTTTATGAGGATATTCGCCATGGCCAACATGTTTTACGAGCTTTTCTGTTTCTACATCAACAATAGCAAAACCAACATCTCCAGCACATTTTACAAACATTAGTGAGTTTTCAATATTCAGTTTTGAAACAATCTCTGTCGACATCTTTTTCCCTCCACTATTTATTCCTACTCCTATTGTGCTTTAGCAGAAATCACCATTTCCTCAAACCATTGCAATTTATTTCTTAAGTTGACAACCTCGCCTACCAACACAATGGCCGGGTTTTTGATATTATATTGATTGACCTTTGCCGCTATATTCTCGAGCGTGCCGACACATGTTTCTTGGTGTGTCGTCGTCCCCCAACGAATAATCGCTACAGGTGTTTTAGGGTCTTTTCCGTATTTTATTAAGTTATTGCTTATTAAGGAAATATTGCTCATGCCCATATAAAAGGCGATCGTATCAATTCCTGTCGCAAGCGCCTTCCACTTTTTGGCGTCTTCCATTTTTTCATCACTTAAATGACCGGTCACCATCGCAAAGGACGTGCAATAATCCCGATGTGTGACCGGTATACCAGCATAAGCCGACGCCGCAATCCCCGCCGTAATACCTGGGACAATTTCAAATGGAATATGATGACGCACTAATACTTCAGCTTCTTCCCCGGCACGACCAAATACACAAGGGTCACCGCCTTTTAAACGGGTAACCTTTTTCCCTTCGCATGCTTTTTCTACTAATAATTGATTAATCGCTTCTTGGCGAATAACATGGTGGTTGGGGAATTTTCCACAAAAAACAAATTCAGCAGTCTTAGGAGCGTAATCCAATAATTCAGAATTGACCAACCGGTCGTAGATAATTACATCTGCTTGCTGAATGCACTCTAAACCGCGAATGGTTATTAATTTTGGATCGCCGGGACCTGCCCCAACAAGATAAACTTTGCCTTTATTCATATCGCGCCTCCGTACTTTTATCTAGCACCTCGTCAATGCGTTCTTTTATAATTTCAAACAATAACGAATGGGAGCCTATATAACGGCCGGTCAAAAAGGTTAAATGCGGGAATTTTATTGTGAAATTATCAATCGTTTCTTCAATTTTTTTGATTAATAACCCTTGAAAAAGTATATATGGAAGGACAATCAGCTTTGTTGCTCCCCTGGCAATGCATTCTTCGATAACATTTGTTAATTTGGGATTCGTCATGCTAAGAAAGGCAGCTTCTATCATTCCAGCCTTGCAAAAATCAGGAAATTCTTCTGCTATTTTGCGCAGATCATGATTAGCTGTTTCGAAGCGTGAACCTTTAGCTACAAGGATAACGGCTGTTTTTTGATCGATTTCACATTTTGTTTCCAGCAATCTTGTCAACAATATATCGTACATCTTATAGTGAATCCCAATCGGTTTCCCGTAACGGAACTCTATATTCGGATACTTAATTTTTGCCATTTGTATTTCTCTTGGTATATCTTCCTTCACATGAACGGCTTCAGACAATAATAATGGCATGATAATAATTTTTGTACTGCCTTTTTCTACGCAGTTTTGTATACCTTCTTGTATTAGTGGCAGGGTAAATTCTAAATAAGAGAGTTCAATCCTAATAGGTTCAAATCTATCGTTTAATTCTTTAATAAACTGTTGGATTTCTTCATTAGTATTTTCTTTCTTACTACCATGTGCAATAAACAATATAGATTTCAATAGAATCAGCCCCATTTTCAGGCAAAAAGGCATATTTAACAAAGTCATGATTTTGAATAAAGGGTGCGAGTTTTATTCGCCCCTTTATCCCTATTGGAAACTAATAATCTCTTAACATTACCTATTACTATCTAAATTCCTGGTTCATGATCCCGCACACCATAACTATATATACCAGTAGGAGTAACTGTGCCTTCAATTTTCTTTACAAAATTACCATCAGGGGTGTATACAAGTACTGCATTACCTTCCCAAAGTGACACGTAAACAAATTGGCCATCTTGTGTGAATTCTGGATGAATAGACCGGGCTACTTTTGGATCAATGCCAGCATCAGCTGCTGTATCAATTTCCTTATAGATTTCCAACGTTTCTTTATCAATGATATACATCTTATTCCAGTTTGGCTCATAGGCAACGTCTACCCATACATATTTAGAGGCTTCACCTTTTCCTTCAATACCATTGTAAGAACGTATGAATAATGAGCCGCCGTTTTCATCTGGTTCACCAATTGAAACTTGTTTATAGGTTTCAAAACCTTTGTCAGTTTCTTTGAAGAAAGAAACTAAATTTGTTCCAATCGCAGGAGTCGCATATAATACGCCATGTGATTCAGTATGAATAACAGCACCTGGTCCTGGATGCGGTTTAATTCCGGCAGGCATTTGAGATACTAATTTACCTTCCTTCATATCAACAACAGCCATTAATCCATCATCTGGTTTAGAAGGGTCTATTAAACTTGGCTTTGTATTATCCCCCTGTGATGCGATAAAGAAGTAACGACCTTCATCATCAAAAAATGCATCATGAAGGATACGACCAACACCACCTACATCAATAGTAATTGGGAATCCGTTTTTTGCCCCTTCGTCTGACATGTCAATACCCCAAACATGTCCGGCTTCTTTAAGAGCTACTACAAACATATCCTTACCATCAATTACAGTGTCAAGAATTGCTGCTGCACGGCTTTGACTTCCGTCAATACCTACCATTTCTCCATCTACATTTATTGCATATGTAGGGATAATCTTTAATGGTTCTAAATTCTTATTAAGAATTGCTACATTTCCAGGCAAGTAGTTCGTTACTGCAATATATTCACCATTTTGGGTTACGGCAATTCCACGCGAATCAAGTCCTACACGAACTTTTCGTACTGTTTTAAATGAGTACATATCAACTTTAAAAAGCCAACCATCTCGACCAATACCATACATGTAACGGCCTTCCAGTGTATCTGCTGGACCAAACTGTATTGTATGTGTGCGGTATGAACCATCGATATGCCCAAGTAATTCATGATTTTTTCCATCCATTACAGCATATTTTCGAGTTTCACGCTCCATCGCAACCATTAAGTCGCCAATCTCTAATTTATTTGGGTCCCATGCTGTTGGTGCATCTGGTAATGAACTTTCTTCGTTAACAATTTCTAAAGTTGCTTTTGCATCTTCTAAAGACCAAGTTTGACTTTCTAGAGCTACAGGGGTCTTCAGATATTCAACTACTTTCTTAATTGTTTCATCATCTGAACGATCCTTTGATACAGTCTCAAATGGAGGCATTGGTGTACCAGATCTACCTTCCTTTATTACATTAAATAAATCCTCTTCACTCATTTCAGCAAAAACACGATCAGGTAATAAGTTAGGTCCAAGTGCACCTAAACGCGTTTGCCCATGACATCCACCACAGCTATCAACATAGAGTTTTTCTATTGCTGAATCAACATTTGTTGTCACATCTGCCGGTGGCGGATCTGGCGTTATTTTCTTAGGAGATTGAGATTCTTGAGATGAACAAGCTCCTAAAATTAATAGAATAGAAGTAATAAATAGCATTTCCATCCATTTTGCCGATTTAAACACAAAATTTCCTCCTTCAATTGTGTTGTTCATAGGCGTTGAAACTAAGATGCAACGAATAATTTTACAGAATAATTACTATTAGGCCTCCCTTCAATATCCCCAAAATACACAAAATATTTCGAGCAAAGAAATAAGGTAAATTTCGTAATTACTGTAAAAACATTGATGATGTCCTTTACCCATAAATTACCTTATCAATTAACACCAAGATTAGGTGTGATAAATTTCAAGATTTTAGATGTTTCAATAAATTGTCAATATTATAATTTTTAAAATAATTATGATACCCATAGTGGAATTGTTATCAGTCAATGTCTAATTCATCGTTCTATTTGTTTTAGTAATCGAGTAAGAGGCTTTAATTATTCAACTTTCAAAACATACCGTATTCCAAGAAATACATATTATTTGTTATTTATAATTCCATTTGATATTTCTTTTTCATTTTTTCAAAATCAATGAGGAGAAAACCTCCGTTATTCTGATATATTAGTCGTTCCTTTTTAAGTCTTCCCAATACTCTGCTAATTACTTCCTGAGAAGTCCCAACCATTTTTGCGAGATCAAGGTTTGAAAAATGACGTTTAATAAGACATAAATTATTTTGATGAACTTCCCCATGCTTTTCACATAATCGTAGAATTAGTTTTACAATTTGCAAGTACTTTCAAGAAGAATTTGCTCCTCTAGCCGAGCCTGAAGCTCAATAATACGATCACTCATAACTCCAAAAAGTTTAATTAAAATAGTGGGGTTATCCAGTAGCATTGATTCAAAATCATTTAAGCCAATCGATACGATTAACGAATCCTCTATAGCCTCTGCGTTTGCCGGTAGAGAAACTTTACCAAAACAACCCACTACAGGAAAAATGTCACCACTCTGTAATATCCAAACGATTTGCTCTCTTCCACAAGATTTCCTTTTGTATATCTTTACCATCCCTTTTAGGATTAAAAAGACCTCAATGAGTGGAGAATCCTGTGAGAATATTTGTACATGCTTTTTATACTGTTTCAAATGAATATTTCTAAAAAAGCCTTTTAAATAATTTTCATCCAACTCCTTAATAAAAGGAATATCTTTTATACGATCTCTAATTTCACCCATTTTTTTCAACTCCATTCTTTTACTATATATAATTTATATCTTTTATTTTGTCTGAATAGTGTGATAACAAACACACCAAAACTTTGCATTTAATCACAGTTGTTAAAAATTGTTAGTGCTAGTATATACATTGAAAAAGGCATGCCAAACTTTTCAATTCTTTAAAATATTATGTAGGGAGGAGTAGTATGTGGGCGCAAGAAATTTAGAAACAGGAACTACACCCCAGACAAAAACACGTGCGACAAATGGATTTTTAAAATCTGTATTAATATTCACTTTAATAACTAGTTCTACAGTCTTATTAGTAGGTGGTTATTGGATCTTTAAAGATTTGTCACCTCGTCCACTAGAAGTTGTAAGCCCAAATGGTGAGGTATTAATAACCCAAGATTCCATTAAAGGAGGCCAGGCCGTTTTCCAAAAGTATGGTTTAATGGATTACGGTACAGTCCTTGGTTATGGATCATACATGGGGCCTGACTACACTGCGGAAGCTTTAAAAATTTATACAGAAGGAATGCAGGATTTTACTGCAAAACAGGATTATGGAAAAAACTATAAGGATCTCACTTCTGATGAGCAATTACTGGTAAAAAGTAAAGTTATAACAGAAATGCGTGAAAATCGATATGATTTTGAAACAGAAACACTCCCTTTAACCGAGGCTCAAACCTATGGTCTTGAACAAGTTAGGGCTTATTATAAAGAAGTATTTACAAATGGTGATAATTGGGGTATAAAACCTGACTTAATTAAAGAGGAACATATGCCTAGTGGAAATCGTTCCTATGTGGCAGAAGGTGACCAAATTACACAAATTGCTGATTTCTTTTTCTGGACTGCTTGGTTATCTAGTACTTTAAGACCTGACGATGAGATAACCTATACTAATAATTGGCCTTACTATGAAGACGCTGGTAATACAATGGGCTGGTCTTCTGTATGGTGGAGTGGTGTTAGTGTAACATTACTCATACTAATTATGGGTATCGTTCTTTACTTTTATTATCGCTACCATTTAGGAATGAAAGAGGCTTATAAGTCTGGGATGTTTCCAGTTATTGATATAAATAATATGCCACTTACTAGTTCTCAAATCAAAACTGGAAAATACTTTGCGGTCGTGGCTCTTTTATTCTTTACCCAAGCAATGTTTGGAGGTTTATTGGCCCACTATTATGTTGAACCTGATAGCTTCTTTGGAATGGATTGGATATATGAAACTTTGCCTTTCTCAATTGCAAAGAGTTATCACATCCAACTTGCCGTTTTCTGGATTGCAACAGCATGGCTAGGAATGGGAATTTTTGTGGCTCCATTAGTCGGCGGTCATGAACCGAAGAAACAAGGATTATTGGTAGATATATTATTCTGGGCACTGGTTGTTCTAGTATTTGGTAGTATGATTGGCGAGTGGTTAGGTATAAACGGGAAATTAGGTAATCTTTGGTTCTTACTTGGACATCAAGGTTGGGAATATCTAGAACTCGGCCGCATTTGGCAAGTAATCCTTGCAATAGGCATGCTTATTTGGTTAGTAATTGTATTTAGAGGTATTAGGAGTGGCTTGAAAAAGGAAACAGATAAAGGCGGTCTCATTCACTTGCTATTCTACTCTGCCATCGCTGTTCCATTCTTTTACCTATTTGCATTTTTCTTTAACCCAGGCACACATTTTACAATGGCTGATTATTGGCGTTGGTGGATTATTCACTTATGGGTAGAAGGTATTTTTGAAGTATTTGCTGTTGTAGTCATTGGCTTCTTGTTAGTCCAAATGAAATTAGTAACAAAGAGTTCAACAGTAAAAGCATTACTTTTCCAAATTACACTGTTACTGGGAAGCGGCGTCATCGGAATTGGACACCATTACTATTATAACGGATCGGCCGAAGCTTGGATTGCTTTAGGAGCCGTATTATCTGCACTAGAAGTTGTACCATTAACTTTATTAGTTTTAGAAGCATATGACCAATATAAAATGTTGCGTGACGGCGGAATTAATTTTCCTTATAAGGCCACATTCTGGTTTCTTATTTCAACCGCAATTTGGAATTTAATCGGAGCTGGTGTACAAGGATTTATCATTAATCTCCCAGCAGTCAATTATTTTGAACACGGACAATTTTTAACAGCATCTCATGGCCACGGTTCCATGATGGGTGTATATGGAATGTTCTCAATTGCAGTAATATTGTTCTCCCTAAGAAACGTGGTAAAGCCAAGTGCTTGGAACGATAAAATTTTAAAACTATCTTGTTGGGCACTTAACATCGGTCTTGCAGGAATGATAATAATTTCACTAAACCCTATTGGAATTAGCCAAATTAAAACTGCATTTTTTGAAGGGTATTGGGCTTCACGGGCTCC
>JAEWMK010000328.1 GCA_023457235.1 Bacillota bacterium | reverse complement strand
CGAAAACTTTAGGCAGAATCCTGGATGAATATTTACATCAACAATTAGCAGTATTGGAGAAAAAGATTGGGGAACTAGAAAAGTATAACCATCGTCTGAACGAACTGGCGGAACAACATATTGCAATTGACTTGGATGATGGAGTTGCAATGAATTACAGTAAATTTGAAGGACTGGTGGCACAAATCAAATAAGGAATGCTGAATAAAAGGAAGGAAAGTGGTAAAATGGTGGAAAAGTAAAAAATAAAGGTGAATAGAATGAGGATTAAGTCTAAGTTTAAGTTAAAAAAACTTTTTCGTGCAATGTTACTTATTGTTGTTAGTCTTTTCCTTGTTGCTTTCTTTTTTCGAGGCGGCATCATCCTTGATCATCTTGGTTTTGAAATTAACATACCTTTTATTTAAGCTGTCGATGTTCCTGAAGACTATTCAAAAGTTGACCGAAATCAAAACGGAATCCCAGATCCGCTTGATATTGTTAATGAAGCCAGAAAAGGTGTGATTGAGCGAACCGCCTATAAAAGTGCCTATTATGCCGGAGGTTATCCACCGGATGACGAAGGTGTATGTACGGATATGATTTGGCGGGGGTTAAAGGGTGTCGGGATTCCATTTAAAGAGCTTATAGATGGAGATATTGCGACCAACACGGACCAATATCCACGAGTCGCTGGTAACCCTGACCCTAACATTGATTTTAGACGTGTACCTAATCAATATGTATTTTTTAAGCGGTTTGCCGAGGAAGTAACGACTGATTTGATTCCTAGAAATATTGATAATTTACGAGAATGGCAGCCGGGAGATATTGTTGTCTTTATGGAAGGCAGCTTTCATCATGTAGGCATTGTCTCTGATAAACGGGCTAAAGATGGAACGCCATATTTTATTCATAACATTTTTCCTTATGCTGCAGAAGTCAAACTATCATCCTTCAAAACACCGATTACTGGCCATTACAGGTGGAGCTATTGATTTCACAAAAATGACATGATAAATTGCAAAATGCATGCTCTCTCCCAATTAAAAGGTAGTATACTATAAACAGAAAGTGAAATGTTTCACAAACTTATAAGGAGAGAATTAAAATGAAAGCCCAAATTATTAATTTCCCTAAATATCCAAAGCACTACCACGAGTTCTACTATTTTAGGGAATATTTCCATGTGTTCTGTTCCGCTATTGTGGCCTGGACGATGACAGTTTTTGTGATTACCTACGAACATATCAGTGTTGCACTAGGAATTGGCTTAGGAATTTGGCTGTTTGGAATAGGTTTGCTAGTGGACTTTATGGTTCGTTTAGGTTTGAAACGAAAAGAAATGGAAAAACAACAACGATTACATAAATTGAAAAAAGTTGATCTTTAGTTCGACTATATAATATATATGTTGCATTGCTAAGAAAAATCGATTAATATTTGTTTATCTAATGGAAAGGGTGACCTAAATACAATGATTTATTAATCCTATTTTGATGAAAAAATTCGTAGAGTAATTTAGTAACTCTGAATAAGCGATTTATTTTCTGGATAGGATCAGTATACATTGTATATACAAGCCCAAACATTCATTTTGTCCTTCTATAAGGGAATGAATGTATTTTTTGATATTGTATTGTACTGCCTCCTGTCCAGATTTATGACAGGAGGTTTTTTATTTGGATGGAGTTCCAGCTAAATCGTCGGGTTTATTTCAAAACCGTGTATTTCAAGCCATAATCATATCAGGTTTATTTTTGCAAATCGGTATATGGGTTCGAAATTTTGCCGTATTGCTTTTTGTAATGGAAAAAACGAATGGGGATTCGTTTGCAGTTTCGATGATCTCTGTTGCTGAATTTGCCCCGATATTTATTTTTTCCTTTATCGGAGGAACATTTGCCGACCGTTGGAGTCCGAAAAGGACGATGGTATGGTGTGATATTTTAAGTGCTTTATCAATATTTGCGGTACTAATCACTCTAGTATTTGGGACTTGGCAGATCGTGTTTTTTGCAACATTAATTTCTGCAATCCTGTCGCAGTTTTCACAGCCCTCAGGCTTGAAGCTTTTTAAAATGCATTTGCCGATGGAACAAATGCAGCAGGGGATGTCGTTTTATCAAACGATCTTTGCAGTATTTATGGTGTTAGGACCTATAGTGGGGACATTTGTATTTGAATCCTTTGGTATTAATGTATCGATTGCGATCACTGGAATTGCTTTTCTTCTTTCTGCTGTTGCCCTAGGTTTCCTTCCAAAAGACCGTAAACTGGATGAAAGTAATGGCGATACGACTTTATGGGAGGAAATGAAAAGTGGTATAAAGTATGTGTTGCAAAAGAGAGATTTAAGTTTACTTGGATTATGCTTTATGGGAGCTGGGCTTGGACTTGGTTTTATTCAACCGCTTGGGATCTTTCTTATTACAGAAAGACTCGGATTGCCCAAGGAAAATCTGCAATGGCTTTTAATGTCTAACGGCGTTGGTATGATCCTTGGGGGTGCAGTCATTATGATGTTTGCGAAAAACGTTGCACCTCAAAGGCTGTTAACCTTTGGAATGTTATCAAATGCCATCGGCATCGCGATTGTTGGTCTTTCAACAAATCTGTGGCTAACATTGGCTGTTGAGTTTTTTATCGGCTTCATGATGCCGTGTATTCATATAGGTATCAATACATGGATCATCCAAAGTACGGAAGCGGCATTTATTGGAAGAGTAAATGGGATACTAAGTCCACTCTTTACAGGTTCAATGGTTGTAACGATGAGTATGGCAGGGATACTAAAAGAACAATTTTCGTTGGTTATTATGTTTGAAGCATCCGCTATCTTGTTTATTGTTGGCATGGGCTTTATCTTGCCTTTATTTAATAATTCGATAAATGTCAAAATAGTTGAATAATTTATGATAAAATGGCTTTAATAAAAGCCATTTTTTTTATACTTAATTTGGGGAGAGGGATGCATGATGACGGAGTGGAGGCAAAGTGATTTTTTAATTTCTACAGATAAAAATTTATTGGATATCGATGTCATTTATAATTTCCTTAGGTATGAGTCTTATTGGGCGAAGGATCGTCCTCGGGAAATTGTTGAGAAATCAATTGAAAATTCTTTGCTTTGCTTCGGAATTTATAAAGAGAATGTGGCAGGGACGATTGAACAGGTAGGTTTTGCGCGAGTTATTACGGACATGGCAACGTTTGCCTATCTTTGTGATGTCTTTGTCGTTCCTGAGTTTCGTGGCATCGGTTTATCAAAGTGGTTGATGGGTATCATTACCACTCATCCGGAACTTCAAATGGTCCGCAGGATGCTGCTTGTTACATACGATGCCCATAAACTTTACGCCCAATATGGATTTAAATATATCGATATGCCTGGGCAATTCATGCAGCGAATCCAAAATGCCCCTAAAAAGATTCCTTATATCATTGATGATCATGATCAGGATCAAATTTGTTGAATGATAGTAGGGAAGGTATGTTAGACTAATAAAGTCGAATTAAAGATACAAAATAAAAGGGGCGCTTATTTTTGTGGGAATCAATTATGACATACGAATTCTTATATGAAGTATCAATCTCAGTAGTGATATTCCTACTATTTCTGATCTTAAGAAAGGTTTTCACCAAATATATTTTTCACCTCATTTTAAAACTGGCACATAAAACGCCGACAGATCTTTTTTCCCATATTTGGCTGTCTTTTGAGAAGCCGATTAGATGGCTGTTCGTGATTATCGGTTTTAATGTTGCGGCTAGTTTTTTCCCTTATATTGATCCGAGAAATCTATTATTTGTACAAATTATGAAATCCCTTATTATTATTATGATTACATGGGGATTGTATAATGTGGCCTCTGCCAGCTCTATTGCCATCATGAAGATAAACAAAAAGCTCAATGTTGAAATTGATGAAATCTTGATTCCTTTTTTATCAAAAACGATACGGTTTGTTATAGTTGCAATTAGTCTTACCATCATTCTCCAAGAGTTTGGCTATAATATCAATAGTTTAGTGGCAGGGTTAGGTATCGGCGGGGTTGCCGTTGCGCTTGCTGCTAAGGATGCACTTGGGAACCTGTTTGGTGGTCTTATTATTATTACAGAAAAGCCGTTTTCCATTGGTGATTGGATCTTAACACCAACCGTTGAAGGCACAGTTGAGGATATAACATTTCGAAGTACTAAGGTAAGGACGTTCGCCCAAGCATTAGTAACTGTTCCGAATGCAACGTTAGCTAATGAGGCCATCACGAACTGGAGTAAGATGGGGAAGCGGAGAATTACCTTCCAATTAGGTGTCACATATGAGACGCCGAAGGAAAAGCTAGAAAATACAATAAATAAAATAGAAGAAATGCTGAAAAAGCATCCTGGTGTTCACCCGGATACGATTTTTGTTACATTTGATAATTATAATGTTAACAGCCTCGATATTTTCCTCTATTTCTTTACAAACTCAACCGTTTGGGCGGAATATTTACAAGTGAAGCAGGATATCAATTTTAACATCATGGAAATCCTTGAATCAGAGGGTGTGCAAGTGGCCTTACCAACGAGAACATTGATAACAACAAAGGAATCCGAAAGTATGATGAAGGCTGCAACGAAGGAAAAGGATAGAGGAAGAGAAAGAGACTTGCAATAATCAGAAAGTCAGTTGCTAATACTATTTAGCAGCTGATTTTTTTATAATCAGTTAAGGCTTTTTTATTGTTATGTTACAAAATAAATGATAACATTAATTTATGTAACATTAATAGGAGGCAATCTTGTGGAGTTCGTTGAGCCAATTAGAGATATTGAGAAAATAAATGCGATCAAAGAGCTATTAAAGAAACAATCTCAGCGAGATCTCTTACTATTTGTTTTAGGTATTAATACTGGCATTAGGGTGAACGATTTACTTTCGTTAAGGGTTGCACATGTTCGCGAAGGCGGCAAAATTAAGGAGTTTCTCTATTTAAAAGATGAAAACAGAGATGATACGAGGGCTTACTATTTAAATTCCAAAGTAAAAAATGAACTCATAAGCTACTTTGCTATTTATAAGTTAGAGGACAGTGACTTTTTATTTAAGTCGAAAAAGAATGAACAGCCTATTACGAGGCAACAGGCCTATAGGATTATCAATAAAGCAGCAAAAGATGTTGGAATTTTAGGGAAAATTGGCATGCATACATTAAGAAAAACATTCGGCTATCATGCTTATCGAAAGGGAATTGCGATTTCCATCCTTATGGAAATTTATAACCATCATTCATCATCTGAGACATTACATTATATTGGAATAGATAAAGATATCCGGCGGCATATTAAAGTCGATGTAAATTTATAAAATATAAATCTAAAACCCCCCCCCTCCGGATGAAGTGGGGGATTATAGAAAGTCGTCGAGAGAGTCTGAGTCTGTTTTCATTTCAACATTTGACAAATCCGTAACAATATCATCATTTACTTGTACTTGTAGAGTTTCTTTATCTTTCATGAACTTAAAAATCCCATTATTAAAATCTGTGCCAATTTCCTTGAAGAAGATCCCTTCAAATTTGACATCCTCTGTATGCTTGAAGATGAGCCGGTAGTGGTTCTCTTCCCTAATTAAATAGGCACGTATACCTTTTTCGAATTGTCTATCTGGATTTTTTAAATAACGAGCTACGGAAATAATGTGAAGGTCGACGAAAGGGATCTCTTTAAGCAGTGAGTTGATAATAGACCCTTTTGCAATCTGCTCCCAACGGCTCTGGGCTGTCTGACCAATAATAATTTGTGTAATATTCTTTTCTCTGGCAACCTCAGCAATCACTTTATACACGGGTCTTTTTTCTTTATCCTTCAGAATAAATGCATGAGCATTATGCTCCTTAGCTAATTGTTGCCACCTAGTAATATAGTTAGATTTTTCCGCATCTAATTCATCGAATGGAGAAGGATCAACCGTTAGGATATACAGAGGACAATTAAGCATTTGGGCAATTCTACAGCCCCGTTGAATGAGACGCTCGCCGTTAGGACCATAATAAACACAGACGAGAATACTTTCGTCCATTCGATCTTTTTTCTTCATACTTTATTCACCTCGGTAAGCAATGGACAAATGATTGTAACTAAGACTATCGCTATTTTAGATAGGTTTATGTATGACTATACCCTATGCTTTATCAGCAGTCAACGTATTTAGGAATCTATGTAGAACGTAAAGGGGGGAATGCCAATGCAGTTATTGCATTTCATGATTTTGCTTCCAATTTTATTTGTTGTTTTCGTTCCGTTTTTATATAGAAAATTTAATTCTCAACTTCATACGGGGTGGTTTGTTCTTTTTATTCCACTTATAATCTTGCTTTACTTAATCACTTTTATTCCCGAAGTTTCCAATCGTAATACTATATTAGCGTCAATGCCGTGGATACCATCATATAATATTGATTTCACGATCCATATGGATGGATTAAGTTTATTATTTGGGCTATTAATTGCCGGAATTGGTACACTAGTTGTCCTTTATTCTATTTATTATCTGTCTAAGCATCGTGAAGCTTTACATAATTTCTACGTGTATTTGCTGCTATTCATGGGTGCGATGATGGGACTAGTATTCTCAGATAATATTTTTGTTTTATATGTATTTTGGGAAATGACTAGTATTTCTTCATTCTTGTTAATTGCCTATTGGTATGAACGAGATAAATCACGCTATGGGGCTCAGAAGTCCATGTTAATTACAATTTTTGGGGGATTAGCCATGCTTGCCGGGCTCATCATGCTGGCGATGATATCTGATACATATAGTCTTCGTGAGATGGTAACCAGTGGCCAGATCACATCTTTTTCTTCTCATGATTTGTTTATTCCTGCCATGATTTTGATTCTAGTGGGAGCATTCACGAAGTCGGCACAGTTTCCGTTCAGTATTTGGTTGCCGGATGCAATGGAAGCACCTACTCCAATCAGTGCTTATCTTCATTCAGCGACGATGGTGAAGGCAGGGATTTATTTAGTAGCTAGGTTGACACCTGTTTTTGGTGGAACGTATGAGTGGTTCTGGCTTGTTACTGGTGTGGGGCTTGTTACTTTAATGTACGGTTCGATTAATGCAGTACGGCAAACCGACTTGAAAGCTTTGCTCGCTTATTCAACAATTAGCCAGCTCGGATTGATTATGAGTCTCCTTGGCTTAGGTTCGGCGGCCTTGTACTATGGCTTGGGTGATGAAGCTTCCGTTTACGCCATTGCTGTTTTTGCAGCGATTTTTCACCTAGTAAATCACTCAACTTTTAAGGGCTCTTTATTTATGGTTGTTGGGATTATTGACCATGAAACAGGAACACGTGATATCCGTAGGCTTGGTGGATTAATGCATCTTATGCCAATATCATTTACTTTAACCATCGTTGGTGGCTTTGCGATGGCTGGATTGCCGCCATTTAACGGTTTTCTCAGTAAGGAAATGTTTTTTGCAGCGGTAATCAATATTGTAAAGATGGACTTTGTTCACAATAATTTCATCGGAACGCTCATCCCGGTACTTGCTTGGATTGCAAGCTCCTTTACATTTGTCTATTGTATGATTCTTATTTTTAAGACCTTTAAAGGAAAAAACAAAGTTCCTAAAATTGAAAAACCGATACATGAAGCACCGATTGGAATGTTAATACCACCACTTGTTTTGGGCTTGCTGGTTATTCTAATTTTCATTTTTCCTAATGTTCTATCTACTTATATTTTGCAACCAGCATGGTCTGGAGTTTTGCCGGCACTTGCGGAAAAAGGAAAGCTTCATATTGAAATTAGTGCCTGGCATGGTTTTAATACGGAGCTATGGATGACAATCGGTGTCATCGTTGTAGGTACAATTTTGTATCTAACACTTAGAAAATGGTACCGCGTGTATCTTATTTATCCGGAGGCTGCTACGCTTAATCGATTATATGATAATGCTTTAAAAATAATGGAGCTGTTCTCAAGAAGGATTACCGATCGTTATATGACTGGATATATTCGTGATTATCTTGTTTATATTTTTGTATTCATCGTTGTAATGGTGGGTGGAAGCTTATGGTTGTTTGATGGATTTGTCTTCACGCCTTCAATGGATGCACCGGTAAATATTTATGAGGTAAGTTTGGTTATTGCGATGGTGATTTCAGCCTTAACAGTTTTACTCTCTAAATCAAGAATGACAGCTGTTATTTCTGTAGGAGCATTAGGGTTTTTCGTCTCCTTTTTCTTTGTTTTGTTCCGTGCGCCAGATTTGGCACTTACGCAATTAGTTGTTGAAACTGTAACAACAGTTTTGTTTTTATTGTGCTTTTATCACTTGCCGCAATTAAAGAAGGAAATGAGTCATATTCGTTTTAATGTTAGTAATGCATTAATTTCAATTGCAGTTGGTATAGTTGTCACGATTGTGGCCTTGTCAGCTAATGGAACGCGTCTGTTTCCTTCCATTTCAGGTTACTATGAGGATGCGTATGAGCTTGCCGGTGCCAAAAATGTTGTTAATGCCATTCTTGTGGATTTTCGTGGAATTGATACAATGCTCGAAATCCTCGTCTTAACCATCGCAGGATTAGGGGTCTATATCTTAATTAAACTTAGATTAGCAGGGAGGGATAAGAATGAGGAAGCCAAATGATGTAATTATCCGAGGCGTAACGAAGGTCGTAGTCGTGATTATTTTTACCTTCGCCATCAATCTATTTATTTCGGGACATCACTATCCTGGCGGAGGATTTATCGGTGGGCTGGCTTTTTCTTCGGCTATTATCCTTCTATTTCTTACCTTTGATATAGAGTCCGTTCGTAAGAATATACCAGTTGACTTTAAAGTTCTCGCAGCAGTCGGAGTATTAATTGCTGTTTTGACTGGCGTGGGCGGGATGCTCTTAGATGAACCATTTTTATCACAGTCGTTTGGTTATTTTGAGCTTCCGATTTTTGGAGAAACAGAACTTGCTACAGCAGTGTTATTTGATGTTGGAGTCGCCCTAGCGGTGATCGGCACTTCTCTTATGATCATTATGAGTATAGGAGATGATCGATAATGGAGACGTTAATGTCTATTTTTGTTGGTGTGTTAGTAGCCATCGGAACGTATTTAATATTAACGAAGAATCTTCTAAGGATTATTCTTGGGACATCGATTATTGGTCATGCTGTCAATATTCTTATCATTACGATGGGGGGATTGAAAAAAGGAGGCCCACCTCTCTTGTGGACTAAGGATTTAACTTATGCAGATTCATTGCCGCAGGCTCTAATTTTAACGGCAATTGTAATTAATTTTGCGACAACAGCTCTGTTTCTAGTGCTTAGCTACCGTTCTTACCAGGTGTTAGGAGTGGACGATACTGAAAAACTGAGAGGGATCGACGATGAGTAATTTGGTAATTTTACCTGTTATTATTCCAGTAATAACTGGGCTATTGCTTGTGATACTTAGAAAATATATTCGTTTGCAGCGGTTTCTAAGTATTTTTTCGATTGTTGGGCTTATAGTTGTATCTCTTTATTTGGTGAATGAAATCAAAACAAATGGCATTCAAACTCTTCAGCTCGGTGGCTGGGAGGCTCCGTTCGGTGTCAGCATGGTGCTCGATATGTTTTCTGCTCTTCTAATCCTTATCACGAGTATTGTTGCGTTCTGTTGTGTGCTATATGCCTTTCATTCTATTGGGAGAGAGAGAGAATCCTTCTATTTTTATCCCCTTTTTTTATTCTTAATTGCTGGTGTAAATGGGTCCTTTATCACAGGTGATATCTTTAATCTATTTGTGTGCTTCGAGGTAATGCTCGTTTCCTCGTATGTGTTAATTTCTATTGGGGGGACGAAAAGACAGCTTAAAGCCTCTATTAAATATATCTTAGTAAATATTCTGTCATCATTCCTTTTTCTCATCGCAATCGCTTATCTTTATGCGATATACGGAACGTTGAACTTTGCTCATCTATCCGTCCGTGTTGCGGAAACTGGACAGGAGGGCTTGATGAATACAGTAGCGATTTTGTTCTTAATTGTTTTTAGCTTAAAGGCCGGATTATTTCTATTTTTTTGGCTTCCAAGCTCGTATAGTGCACCACCAACGGCTATCTCGGCCATTTTTGTATCACTTCTAACGAAAGTGGGGATCTACGCTATAATAAGAATTTTTACTCTCATCTTTTATCATCAGCCTGAAACGACACATTTATTAATAGGTATTCTAGCAGCAGTCACAATGTTGTTAGGTGCAATAGGGGCTGTTGCTTATGGGGATGTAAGGAGAATTTTGGCTTATAACGTTATTGTTGGTGTTGGCTTTCTTTTAGCAGGGGTTGCTTCTTTTACGACCCAGGGACTGACAGGAACACTTTATTATTTTATCCACGATATGATTGGTAAAGCACTTATCTTTCTGTTGGGAGGGACAATCATTCATTTAACAGGAACAAGCAAGCTGAAGGAAATGAGCGGTCTCATTCGCCTGCACCCAACATTAGGATGGATGTTTTTTATAGCTGCTTTGGCTCTTTCAGGAATTCCCCCGTTAAGCGGATTTCTCGGAAAGATATTTATTACAGAAGGGACTTTTCACGCTAGCTATTATTGGCTAGGGGGAATAGGTCTTCTTACGAGTCTATTTGTGCTGTATTCTTTAATGAAAATATTTATGAATGTATTTTGGGGATACACGGAAATCACGATTGAAGAGGAAAAAGGAACAACAAAAGGGCTTTTATTGCCGGTTGGTATTCTCACTACGTTAACAGTTGTTCTTGGTTTAGGAGCGGAAGGCATTCATGAATATGTGGACTTAGCTGTTGATGTGCTTATGAATCCAAACATGTACGTAGAGGCTGTACTAGGAGTGGATCCCAAAGCATGATTCATTCTTAATTGACATGGTGGAAAGGGGTGGTTGCATATGCCCATGCAGGTTTTAATCAATTTATTTATTGGTGTATTATGGATGTTTCTACAGGATAACTGGGAGTTGTTAACTTTTTTTAGCGGCTATTTATTCGGACTATTAGTCTTATTTATTCTACGTAAATATTTTCCAACGAAGTTTTATCCGATCACTTTATTTGCCGTTATGCAATTAGCTGTTTTGTTTTTATATGAGTTGTTTATTTCTAGTATTACCGTCATTCGGCAGGTGATAAGACCGAAGATTAATGTAACCCCGGGCATATTTACATTAGAAACAGAATTGGAGGGAGATTTAGAGGTTATTCTACTGGCTCTTCTCTTAACATTAACACCAGGTTCTGTCGTTGTAGAAGTCTCTCCTGATAATAAGAAATTCTATATCCATGCAATGGATATTCCTGAGTCGAGTGATGCCGTTATTCGCTCGACAACTAGATTTGAAGCAGCGATAAAGAAGGTGACACGTCCATGATTAAAGGAATGCTTATATGCTCGTTATTTTTTCTTACATTCTCTATTTTCGCGATTAATTATCGGTTGGTGAAGGGACCGTCAGCCCCTGATCGCATCCAAGCCCTTGATGCATTAGGAATCAATATCATCTCTGGAGTCGCCATTTTTTCTGTTCTTCTGGGGAATACAGGATTCTTCGAATTTATCCTCTTGATTGGAATCTTGTCTTTTATTGGAACGATTGCATTCGCTAGGTATATTGAAAGGGGTGTTGTCATTGAACGGAAGCATTCCGAGTGAATTTCTGCCCGTATTGTTAATTTTAATTGGAACGGTTTTTAGTTTTTTAAGTGCTGTTGGGTTGATTCGCCTGCCTGATGTTTATACTCGTTCTCATGCAGCCTCAAAAAGTGCAACTCTTGGCGTACTTTTTACACTTGTCGGGACATTTCTTTATTTTCTTTGGGAGGAAGGTTATTTCAGCATTCGCTTATTTTTAGGAATCTTTTTTGTCTTTCTTACGGCACCTGTAGCCGCACATGTCATTCTGCGTTCTGCCTATCGTGCCAATGTCGAACTTGCGGAACAATCTGTTCAGGACGATTTAAAGGAAGTGTTAAAAAAAGAGTAATTATCTTTGCAGATAGTTACTCTCTTTTGTTCTTTAGTTCATACCTAAAATATCAAGAATTTCCTCAGGTACATACGCTTTGCCATCCTTAATTTCTGGAGCTACCTTAAAATAGCGAAGGCTCTTATTATAACCGTATTGTTCTTTTCCAATTGATATTAAAAATGAACGATTCTGCTGGCGAATTTCTATCGCTGTTGATTCGTTTTGCCATTCAACTTTGTAGCCGAAATGTTCCGCTACTTTTCGAATTGGAATCATCTTTGCCCCTTTTTCCATATAATAATCATCGCCAATTGCGAATTGAGCTTCTTCCAACATATGCTTTTTGGCAATATCCAATGCAATAATTTTAGTTGGTATTGTTTGTGCAGGGATACTTCTTGTAGAAACGGTGTAAAAAACAATTAAGTCTTTTCCGTTTAATTCATCTGCCCTAATCGTTTCGCCTTTTTCATTCAAGATTATGGTTTTATCATCGATGTTTAGCTTAAGTTCGTTGTCTAAGCTAACTAAATTCTCATCAAATAATCCGACCTTCACATTTCCTGGTTTGTCTACATTGTTTACAATGACGATTTCTGGCGTGATTCTTGGGGGATAAATCATGAGCATCGGCTTATGCTTATCATAATAAGCATCAATAAGAAGACCTTCCTTTAGAGAATCCTTTTTTAGTTGTTCCGCAGTACCGCTATTAAATATAAGAGCTTCGTCTGTAATATTTAAATGGTTTTCCGTTGTTTTTTCCTTATCTTCAACAATTAATTTAGGTAAGTTGGCATCATCTTTGATTACCTTAGAAATTACCCCAGATACCTTCATGAAGTTTGATACATCCTGTTGTTGAATATTTTCCGTAATTGGCATTACTGGTGAATTCACAGGTGCAATACTTTGGGCAGACACTGGTGCTTGAAATAGAAAAGGTCCAGAAACTAGTGCTGCGATTGTGAGTGTGTTTAATTTTTTCATTTTCATTCCTATCTCCTCCTTCATATATAGTTTGTCGTCAAAAATTAAGAAAGGTTACAAGTTCATATATTTTTTAAACTTAAATAGAAAAATATGTAATATAATATATAGTAGGTAGTAGTCTAGATAATAGTTTAATAGAGGGGTGAGATCAAAGTGAATCAAATCGAAAATGAATTGAATAAAAAAACTGAACAACTCGTCTACATTGACTCTTTAACGATGCTTCCGAATTTTAGGTATTTCAAAGATGTTTTTGATCGCAAATGGAAAAATGCAGTCCGAAAACAAGAACCAATTTCTTTAATTATATTTGATTTAGATCATCTAGCACTTTTCAACAAACTTTATGGTTTTGAGGAAGGGGATAAACTCCTAATAAAAATGGCACAAAAAGTTAAAGCAATGCTAAACAGACCTGAAGATTTTCTTGCGCGATATGAAGGTGGAAAGTTTATCATCTTACTGCCTGAAACCAATATGAATGGTGCTTTGCAGGTTGCTGAAATGATTCGTCAAGGCGTTGAAACATTGCAAATTCCTCATGAAGGCTCAACTACATCAAGCTTTGTTACGACAAGCTTTGGGGTTGGAACGAAAATTCCGTTTGTTTGGGAAGATCCATTCCATTTTCTCAAAGCAGTTGAACAAGCTATGCATAGCGCTAAGAAGAGTGGAAGAAACCAAGTCATTTGGAATAATGTTTTTATGCATGATGATAAAATTTAATTAGAAGTGGGCGGGAAATCACATTCATTCGAAAAAGGCGAAATCCCGCCTATCTTTAATTTTTAGATGACTAAAAATTCATGATATAATTATTAAAAAGGGGTGGATTGATGGAAAAGGATTTATTAAAGGATCAATACAATCATACACATGAGGTATCGTTATCGCCTGAAGTATCTTTAACTGAAGAAATAAAGAGTCGCATGTTGCAGCATCAGAAATTAACAAAAAGCAAAGTGGTAAAACGGGCTTTCTTCTTAACCTTTGGAGCAATTTTAATGGGTGTTGGACTCGAAATTTTCCTCGTTCCAAATCAAATTATGGATGGGGGCATTACTGGTATTTCGATTATTTTATCGCATTTGCTAGGCGCCAAACTAGGGTTGTTTCTATTCCTCTTAAACGTACCCTTCTTCTTTATCGGTTATAAGCAAATAGGGAAAACCTTCGCTATTTCCACTTTATATGGTATTGCTATTATGTCTATTTCAACGGCTTTTTTTCACCCAGTACCAGCATTTACCGAAGACATTTTGCTTGCAACGGTTTTTGGTGGAATAGTTCTCGGTGCCGGGGTGGGTCTTGTTATTCGCTACGGTGGCTCTCTTGATGGTACTGAAATACTTGCGATCATCATTAATAAAAAGCTTCCATTTTCTGTTGGGGAAGTAGTTATGTTTTTTAACTTATTTATCTTTAGCTGTGGTGGCTTTGTTTTTGGGTGGGATCGCGCCATGTACTCCATTTTAGCCTATTTTATTGCATTTAAAACAATTGATATCGTAATCGAAGGTCTGGACCAGTCTAAATCTGTTTGGATTATAAGTGATAAAGATCAAGATATTGGTGAGGCTTTAATGGCACGATTAGGCCGTGGAGTCACGTATCTTAAAGGTGAAGGTGCCTATACAGGTGATGATAAAAAAGTTATTTTTTGTGTCATCTCACGTCTTGAGGAAGCAAAATTAAAGCTAATTGTTGAAGAAGTTGATCCTACTGCATTTTTAGCAGTATCAGATATTGCCGAAGTCCGCGGCGGCCGATTTAAAAAGAAATCTATTCACTAAAAATAAGGATAAAACATTTTTTATGGAGCATTCTATATGTGTACTAAATACACATATAGGAGGAAAAATCACATGGCACAAGTGGATGTTAATAAGTTAAAACAGGCAGAGGCGGTATCATCTCTTGCAAAGGATTCCATTACCCAAGCGATTGAACAATCTGCGGCTAATACAGTTTTATGCAATGAGGCATTAAAGCAGGCATCCAACGAAATAGCTCAAGCACAAACATTAATCAGCCAGGTTCAATCACAGCTGCAAACGCAACAACAGCAGCAACAATCCTCAGGTGATCCGGAATTTCAAATATAACTTTATTCAGTAGATTCCTACTGAATAAAGTTAAGCCTCCGGCGGATGCCTCAGATTTTCAAAGGTAGTTTTTCGAGCAAGCTCGAAAAAATCTGGGCGCAAATACGCCAAGGCGCATTTGATCTCGTAAAAAGGTGTCAGAACGACACCTTTTTATTTTTGAAAACATGACATTTGTGTATATTAAATGGAGGAATGCTCTGGTACCCTGATAGTATTGATATTATTTTTTTTGAAATGGGGTATTTTTTTGGGAATTCCAAATTTACAAATTGCACATATCAAACCTAGTGTTCCTATTTTTCAAGGAGGAATGGGAATAGGCATTTCTCTTAGTGGATTAGCTTCAGCTGTAGCCAATGCAGGTGGGGTCGGTATTATTTCCGGTACAGGCATTACGTTAGAGGAAATGAGATATCATATCCGAAAAGCCCGAAAGCTTACAAATGGGAAAGGCTATATTGGAGTTAATGTCTTGTTTGCTATGAATGATTTTGCGGAAAAAATGAAAGCAGCCATGGAAGAAAAAGTAGATTTTATTATTTCGGGTGCAGGTATATCAAGAGATATGTATGCATGGGGAAGAGAGTATAATATTCCGGTTATTTCCATTGTTTCATCGGCAAAAGTGGCAAGGCTTTCAGAAAGATTGGGGGCAGCAGCTGTTGTAGTAGAAGGCCATGAAGCAGGTGGACATCTTGGTACAGATCGACCTTTGTTTGATATTTTACCAGAAGTTATAGAAGCGGTTAAAATTCCAGTACTTGCAGCTGGCGGTATAATGACAGGTGCTGATGTTGCCAAAGCGCTGAAAATGGGCGCTGCCGGAGTACAAATGGGAACTCGGTTTGTTGCAAGTGTAGAATGTGATGCCCCTTTTGAATTTAAACAAAAGTATGTTGAGGCTACGATAGATGATTTGGAGTTAGTTAAAACAACTGTAGGGTTACAAGGTAGAACGATTAAAAACAAGTTTATTGACAAGATTCGTGATGGAGGTAAGGTTAAGATCGACCATTGCTATGATTGTTTGAAAAATTGTTCTTATCGATTTTGTACATTAGATTCATTAAAACGGTCAGTAGCTGGTGATGTTGAAACGGGCCTAGTATTTGCTGGTGCTAGGGTTGGTGAAATAAATGAAATCTTACCTGTAAAGCAAATTATTGATAAAATAATGGAAGAATGCAAACAGGCTAATACAATGGATCAAAATAATTTTGCACTGAGCTAAGATTTTCGTAGGTTGTCTTTATTCTTAAGACAACCTTTTTACTTTTTTCATTTTGCATTAATAAGAAATCAGTAGTAAATTTATAAGTGTATATCGAAACTTTTAATAAATAAATAGTAGCAGTAGAGGATGTGAAGGAATGGAGAGAAGATATAGCTTTAGCATCATTAATTTTATCAAAGGAATGTTTTTAGTGCCTTTATTTCTCGTATTCTTTGTAATGAGTGCCTGCTCATCAGAAGAGGTACCAAGGGAAATTGAACTTAAACCATACACTTTAATGGATTTGGCGGAACAGGATTTTGCAGGCGTGGACAAAATCACAATTAAAAGTGGTGAAACAGGAGAAGAGAAGACGTTTGAAGACCCTGACCAAGTTTCAAATTTTATTAAAAGTATGGAAGACGCCTATTTTACACCAGATATCAACCAAGAAAAAAGAACGGGCTGGACATATTGGGTAAAATTATATGAAGGCAAAAAAATGGTTTATGAATTTTATCCAAGTTTCGTAGATGATATTTATTTCAAACCTGATGAAAAAGTAGTAGCCAATATTGAGGAATTATTTAATTCAAAATAAGGTTTTTACTATAAATATAGTAAAATATATAAAAATAGTAAAATGTATAATATTCTTAAATATTGGTTTAAATCCCCAGAATCCTTAGCTATAATGAAAGTAGTTCAGTTTTTTTGAGGATGTGTCTTTAAATGTCTATACAAGTGGATTCAAAATGGAATGATATTATTAATTACATTGGATTAAAAGATGAACATTTAGAGCTTCTACATGACCAAAAAGCTTTTTTTGAAAAATATGCTAACGAGGTTGTTGTTGATTTTTATTCAAGAATTTTAAAAAATGATTCTTTATCCAATATTGTTCTTGAATTTTCAACGTTTGACCGTTTAACGAAATCACAAATCATCTATTTTAATAATTTGTTTTCAAGAAATATTGATAATCTATATATAATGTTTCTCCAAAGAATAGGGAAAACTCATTTTCGCATCGGTCTAAACCCTGAGTGGTTTTTAGCTGGGGTAAACGTCTATTTGGATGAAGTTTATAAATTGTGCAGTCAATTAGACAATGGTCTTGATATTTATCATGCATTTTCGAAGCGAATCCTATTTGATACAGAAGTATGCTTGGATCAATATGATCAAATTCGGATAGAAAACAAAATAATTTAGCTATTAAAGGGGCGGCCGGTTAGGTTGCTTTTTTTTTGACATTTACTTGACATACTAAAATGTTATTATGGACGTAGCTTAATAGTAAATGAGGGAGTCCAATGAAAACGATTTTAGTTGTTGAAGATGAACTTGCTATTTCTATTGTTTTAAAAGCCTATCTTGAGAAAAATGGTTATAAAGTTTTGCAGGCTTTTAGTGGAAGGGAAGCAATAGATAAATTTGAAGAAGAGAAACCGATGTTGGTTTTATTGGATGTAATGCTTCCAGACCTTAATGGCTGGAGTGTCTTACAATATATTCGGGGAAGGAGTTCAATCCCTATTATTATGCTGACAGCACTTGGGGATATTGATAATAAGTTGAACGGCTTTAATCAAGGTGCCGATGATTATCTATCTAAGCCATTTATAGGCGAAGAAGTCGTTGCAAGGGTGACTGCAGTATTGCGCCGCTCTACCCAAATCATCGAAAATGATCAAATCGTTTATTATGGTAGTTTAAAGATAGACTTTCAAGCCCATGCCGTCTTTCTAAATGGGATTGAATTAACTTTCCCACCTCGAGATTTATCGCTATTCCTCTTTTTGCCAAAGCACCCGAATCAAACCTTCACAAGAGAGCAGCTAATAGAGTATGTCTGGGGGATTGATTTTGATGGCAGCGATCGGGCTGTCGATTTAGCGATAAAAAGGATAAGAAAGATGGTATCTAATTGGCCGGAAACAGAAGGTGAAATAAAAACATTAAGAGGATTGGGGTATCAATTCAGTGTTAAAGAAAAATGATGAACGGCCTTCTCTTATTCGCTATTGGACAACACGCTATTTCTTAACATTATGCATCGGTTTGATTATTATAGGGGTTCTTACTACGCTTTGGATCAGGCATACTGCGACAGAGAAACGCTTGGACATATTAGAGATGACAGCAGAGGAAATTGCCGGGCGGATAACAGAGTGGGACGGGCTTGTACTCCCTAATTTATATTTACAAAAGGTCATTGATGATCGCTTCCGTTTTTTAAAATTAGAGGGAAGACCGCTGATTTATGTTGCTGATGAAAATGGGTACATTGTCTATGGGATGAAAGATAAGCTTTTTTCCATGTTTAATTTTAATGACATCATCTCCCATTCCAATAATAAAAATGTCCAAAAGATTTCGATACCCAGAGGAGAAGACTTTTATCTGGTGAAAAAAGAAATTATAAAAAGCAACGAACATATTGGCTGGGTTTTGATCCTGTTACAAGAAAATGAGATTAAGCGCAGTCCGGAAGAATTAAAGCTGTTATTTATCATGCTTAGCAGTTTGGCAATATTAGGCTGGGCCGTTATTTACTTTTTATTAAAAAAATTGTTAAAACCAATCAGCAATGTCGCCCATTCCGCCGGACAAATTGTCGAGGGAAATTATGATATACAATTGGATCAGAAGGTAAAAGAGAAGGAGATGTATGAACTATTATATTCCTTTAAAGAAATGGCTGCCCGTTTACAGCAGCTCGAATCTTTACGAACAGAACTATTAGCAGGAGTAACTCATGAATTAAAAACACCGGTTACAGCGATAAGTGGGTTAATCCAGGCTGTAAAGGATGATGTTGTAACGGGAGATGATGCAAAAGAGTTTTTGAATATTTCTCAAAAAGAGGTGGCAAGGCTTCAAAAGATGGTTGAAGATTTGCTTGATTTTAATACGTTTGCAGCAGGTAAGGTTAGGATTTCAAATGAGACCACTAATCTAGGAAAATGTCTGCAAGAAATTTTACATCAGTGGGAGCTCGTTCAGGAGGAAACGATTGAGCTTAAGACGATATTTCCAACTAATGTTATTATGATTTCGACAGACCCGCTTAGATTACAGCAAATCATCATGAACCTTCTAAATAATGCGAAGCAAGCATGTTCAGAGAATTGTTCGATTGAAGTCAGCGTTTATGAAATGGAGTTATCTTTCGGAATTGATATAAAAGATAATGGAACAGGGATACCGGAAGAGGAACAGCCATTCATTTTTGAAAGATTTTTTCGAGGAAATAATAAAAAGCATAAAGTCCGTGGCTTAGGGTTAGGGTTGGCATTTAGTAAAATGATGGCCAAAGCGCTTGGCGGGGATTTGCTATTGAAAGAAAGTACGGAAAAAGGGACGATATTTACAATCCAATTGCCTAAAAAAGCACCTTCACTATAGCTAGCGAAGGTGCTTTTTGCTGTGATCTTCTATTGTTGCTTTTCCTCACATCGAGGAATAAATTCAAATATTTCATGTGTTTCGAAGCTATCCACAAGCTTACTAAGCCAGCGGTAATAGGCCAAACAGGAATAAAGCTTTTCGATTAATTGATGGGCTTCTTCTCGAATATCTGCATCGATATCCTCCCGTTTCATCAAGATTTTGAGCTCCTTCATTGATTTTTCAATCGAAGAGACATTCATAGAGATGGCTGGCCGCCACTTTATTGTAAATAGATCAATAAACGTCTGATACCAGTCTTCTTCTGCTTGATAAAGGTCCTTTCGTACACCCTTTTTCCAGACTTTATCAACCATTTTTAAATCCATTAAATTTCTGACTGATGTGCTCATGCTTGTTTTGCTCATACCAAGCTCATCCTTCATTTCATCTAATGTCATTGGACTATTGCTGAAAAATAATAAACCAAATAATCTCCCTACTGAATCTGTTATTCCGTATAAATTCATATTATGGGCTATTGTGTCGATAACTCGTTCTTTTGCTAGATCTAATTGCTCTTTTGGATCAACTTCCATTACTGCTATTCCCACCAATCTTCCGATTACTACTACATATTATGAATATAGACTACCATTAAAAATTTGAAAGTAAAGAGGGAAACTGGATAGCATTTGGGAGTAATATGGAGGTATTTTGAGAATATTGTATATTTTGTATGTACAGTTTTTTCTGTATAAACTTAACGGCCGAATATAACGGTATATGGACTTTGATGGAATAACTGGGAAAGTCTACAATTAAAAAGTCAGGGTCGGTAAAGTTTAACTTTATTCAGCAGAAGTCCCGCCCTTCCATAGGTGGTAGGATGAATACGTACTCGTATTTTAATTCAGTGGGTTCCAATTCCTGCTGAATAAAGTTAAAGCCTCCGGCGAGCCTTGCGATTTTCAAAGTTAGTTTTTCGAGCAAGCTCGAAAAAATCTGGGCGCAAATACGCCAAGGCGCATTTGATTCGATGATTCAAAGTAAGTGAGGTGGAAGTATGGAACAGGAGCAAACAATAAAGCTTCAAGTTCAAAATGTAACAAAGATATTCGGAAAAAGTCCTAAAAAAGCACTTCAATTAATAAAAGAAGGATATTCAAAGGCAGATATACTAAAGCAAACAGGGTGTACGGTTGGTGTAAATCAAGCAAACTTCGAGGTGTATGCCGGGGAAATTTTCGTTATTATGGGTCTTTCCGGCAGTGGAAAGTCAACGCTTGTGAGAATGCTAAATCGCTTAATAGAGCCGACAATTGGCAAAATTGAGCTCGATGGTATGGATGTAGTTAAAATGAATAAGGCTGAATTACGGGAAATTCGCCGTAAAAAGATCAGTATGGTGTTTCAAAAGTTTGCCCTTTTACCGCATCGAACCGTATTAGAAAATACAGAGTACGGTTTAGAGGTTCAAGGAGTGGATAAGGAATCCCGGAAACAGAAAGCTTTGGAGTCTCTAAAGCTCGTTGATCTGGAAGGTTACGAGAATCAATATCCGAGCCAGTTAAGCGGTGGGATGCAACAGCGGGTTGGGCTAGCTAGAGCATTGGCAAATGATCCCGATATTCTTCTAATGGATGAAGCTTTTAGCGCATTGGACCCATTAATTAGAAAAGATATGCAGGATGAATTGTTGGAACTGCAAAGTAGGATGGAAAAAACCATTATCTTTATTACGCATGATTTGGATGAAGCGCTAAAAATTGGTGATCGGATCGCCTTAATGAAGGATGGTGCCATTGTCCAAATTGGGACAGCTGAGGAAATTTTAATGAATCCTTCAAATGAATATGTTGAAAGATTCGTAGAAGATGTTGATTTGAGCAAAGTATTAACAGCAGGGCATGTCATGAAACGTGCGGAATTCGTGCAAGTTGATAAAGGTCCACTAGTCGCATTGCAAATGATGAGAGACCTTGGAATTTCAAGTATTTACGTTGTTGATAAAAAACAAAACTTGCTTGGTGCCGTAACAGCAGAAGAAGCAAGTAAAGCTGTAAACCAAGGAAAAACTCTTACTGCGATTTTAGAAAAAGATATTAAAACGGTTACAAAAGAGATGTTATTAGTGGATCTTTTTGAACTAGTTTCAGAGGCTGTCATACCAGTTGCGGTTGTTGATGAAGAAAACCGTCTAAGAGGTGTCGTTATCCGAGGGGCAGTTCTAGGGGCCTTATCAGGAAATGAGCGGTATATCAATGATGTATCAACTATAGCACAAGAAGAAGTGGCTTCAGCTCAAGTAGAAGAAGGGAGGAAGGTAAATGGCTAGTCAAACAGAAGGATTATTGCCAAAACTACCTCTTGCCGATTGGATTGATTCCCTTGTTGATTGGTTGACTGCAACGTTTGATGTTGCTTTTGAGGGAATTTCAGGAGGTTTGAAAGCCTTTGTGGAAGGCATGGTAGACGGCCTTGGGGTAATTCCTCCCATTGTCATTATTATTTTAATGGCTCTATTAACATGGAAAGTATGTAATAGGAATATAGCTTTATTTACATTAATAGGCTTATTTTTAATTGATAATTTAGGCTATTGGGAAGCGATGCTAGATACGATCGCTTTAGTGCTAACATCGGTGATTTTATCAATTTTGATTGGAATACCGGTCGGTATTTGGGCATCACAAAGCAAAGTCGTCAAAAATATCGTGATTCCATTTTTAGACTTTATGCAAACAATGCCTGCCTTTGTATATTTAATTCCGGCCATTTTCTTTTTTAATATCGGGGTTGTGCCAGGGGTTGTTGCATCGGTCATTTTTGCGACGCCGCCAACCATTCGTTTGACGATATTAGGAATCGGGCAAGTACCTGCTGATATTATCGAAGCAACCGAGGCATTTGGTTCTACAACCAAACAAAGATTAATCAAGGTACAGCTTCCATTAGCGATGCCGACAATTATGGCGGGGATTAACCAAAGTATCATGCTTGCATTGTCCATGGTTGTTATTGCATCAATGGTTGGAGCACCTGGTCTTGGTACTGATGTATATCGTGCTGTTACACAAATTAAGACAGGAGTCGGTTTTGAAGCTGGTTTGGCAATCGTTATTATTGCGATTATTCTAGACCGGATTTCTCAAAATATAGGAAAAAATAAACAAGGGGGAACAGTATAATGAAAAGATGGTTAAGCTTTTTACTAGTTTTAGTGCTGGCTATTGGACTGGCAGCCTGTGGCTCACAAGGGGCTGGAAATGAGGCGGGAGAAAAAAAAGCAGGTGAAGCGGGAGCTGGTGAAACGGCTACATCTGTTGGTGAAAGTGTAGATTATGAGATTATTGGAATTGACCCTGGTGCAGGTATTATGAAAGCAACTGCAAAGGTCATTGAAGAATACGGTTTAGAGGATTGGACACTTATCGAAGGTTCAGGAGCTGCGATGACAGCTGCTTTAAAAAAAGCTTATGATAAAGAAGAGCCAATCATTATTACTGGCTGGACACCACATTGGAAATTTGCAAAGTTTGATTTGAAATATTTAGAAGACCCTAAAGGTGTATATGGAGAGGAAGAAGGTGTCAATACAATAACACGTATTGGTTTAGCAGAAGAGCATCCAAATGCCTATAAAGTTTTAGATCAATTCTATTGGACTCCAGATGATATGAGTGAAGTGATGGTCATGATTGAAGACGGTACGAAGGAAGAAGAAGCTGCTGCAAAATGGGTAGAAGAAAATGCAGAAAAAGTAGCAGAATGGACGGCTGGAGCTGAAAAAGTGGATGGCGACAAAATTACGATTGCTTATGTTGCTTGGGCAAGTGAAATTGCCAGTACAAATGTGATTGCCAAAGTATTAACAGACCTTGGATATGACGTAACGATGACACAATTAGAGGCAGGCCCATTATGGGCTGGGGTAGCTGATGGCAGTGCAGATGCATCTGTATCCGCATGGTTGCCACTTACGCATGCTGACTATGCTGCAGAATTTGAAGGTGAATATGAAGACCTTGGTCCAAACATTGAAGGAACTAAAATTGGACTAGTCGTTCCAAGTTATATGGATATTAACTCTATCGAGGATTTAAAATAAACGTTTGTTTAAATTAAATGTTTGTTTAAAAAGGAAGAGGCTGGCGCTCCTAAATGGAGGTGCCCGCCTCTTCTTCTTTATTTAATCTATTCAATATACGCCTTTTCTGGTAGAGCATCATACCAACTTCCGCAACATCCTCAATCGTAGATTTATTGATAAATGCCCCAAACACCATACCAACAATCGGAACCATTTGAAAAAGCTTTTTCCAACCGAAGTTATCTCGATAGGTGATCATAACTTCACGCCAGCCTTGAAGTTGAGAAATAGCTTGATTTTTAGAATTGGATTCAGAGTCATTGTCATAAGAAGATAGCTCATCAAGGATTGCCTTTTTTCCGACAATATCGGAAGAAGCAAATTGCATACACTTAACAATAAAAATCCGTTCATCCCGCTCATTCGGGTCAAAGCCATAACATATCGCAATTTCCTGTAATGTTTTTAATGAAAGCCCAAGCAAAATGGGGATGTCAATTGAAAGGGTTAGGAAGCCTCCAACACCGGTTGTAGCGCCCTGGGCCATTGCTATACTCTTCGTCGTTTTAATGTAGGAGGCTGCAACCTCATTCATTGTTTCAACAGGCTGCTCAGCAATTTCAGGGATTGTAATCGAATCAAGGTTTAGTTTTTTAGAATATGTTTTGCAAATATTCTTTTCGCTTACAAGATAGCGTCCACCCGATTGAACATAGTATCCAAGTTCATCGAGAATTTGTCCAACCTTTTCATGAATAAATTTAGGGGTTAAACGGTCAAGAATTTGAAACGGCAACCGACCAAGCTTTTCCCAAAAGAATAAACCTTTTTGATCCTTTTCCCACTTTTCAATGTATTGCAGTTGCTGTATAAGTGATTCTTTTGTTTCGAAAGATTCCATTGTGACGTCTCCTAATTTTTTTCTTTATATTATTTACGGTTATTATGTGTTGGAAGTTTCAAGTTAATAAAAATAATTACTTATGATAAAGGAAATCGGTTACAGTTGCCAGTTTGCTCAAAAAAGAAGATAATATAAAGGTAAATCCAAATCCTATAAGGGGAGGGCGTTAGTATGGATATCGCTGCTTTATCAACCGCAATGAGTCAGGTTAATTTAGGTCAACAGGTTGGCATCGCGCTTACGAAAAAAGTAATGGACACTGCTGAAGTCAACGCCAATGCATTAACTGAAATGCTCAAAACCTCAAGTGCCCCGGCACCACACCCGACACTTGGGAAATTTATTGACATTAGTGGTTGAGGAGTGTTGGTGAGAAATATGATCGGTTGCTTATGTATCCACGGGTTTACTGGAAGCCCGTTTGAAGTTGAGCCTCTCGGTAACTTTCTTAAAGAAAATACAAACTGGATTGTAGAAACGCCCACGTTACCTGGTCATGGGGGAGAATTAGCACGCTTAAGAGGTGTTGTCTACCAAGATTGGGTTCAAGAAGCTGAACAAGCTTTACAAGGGATGCTTGCCAAATGCAGCACTGTCTATTTAGTAGGCTTCTCCATGGGTGGGGTTATTTCGGGCTACTTGGCAACAAAATACCCGGTAAAAAAGCTTGTGCTATTAAGTGCAGCTGCTTATTATATAAACCCAAAACAGCTGCTGCAGGATAGTAAGGAAATGGCTACAGAGGGTATGCGGGGAACTCTTGGTAATAATGAATTATTTCAAAGATATCGAAGAAAAATTAAAGAAACCCCTCTGACAGCGACATTTCAGTTTCAAAGGCTGGTAAAGGAATTAAGGCCGACCCTTTCGCAAATAGAAGTGCCTACCTTAATAGTGCAGGGTGAATTAGATGGCATCGTACCTGTAAAAAGTGCGAGCTTCTTATATAACACAATCCCTTCAAATGAGCGGGAGCTAGTCTATTTACCGAAGTCCAAGCATCTTGTTTGCCATGACGAAGATAGAGATCAACTATTTACGACAGTGGAAAAATTTTTAATAAAATAAAAGGCTGTACGAATTGTCAGGCACGATGATATGCCAAACTGTTTCGTCAGCCTTTTAATTTTTAAGTCAGACAACTTAAGATTTAAATGAAATAACAATACCGCCTTCACCGGCATATGTTCCAATTAAGGGTCCAATTTCAGATAA